>NZ_JAJCNF010000023.1:0-56358 GCF_020560945.1 Dorea sp. 210702-DFI.3.125 | reverse complement strand
AAGTGTCAAAGCCTCAATAATTACAATTTTATCCTTAACTTAATGACATTGTTTTCAAAAAAACCCCGTCCCCAAACAGAAATTGACAGCTTTTGTCTATTGCAAATATTGTCAAAACATGGTAGTCTTAATCAGTAATAAAAGGTAGTCAAGAAATAAGACTAATTAAATACTATTTTTGCAGTACATGAAATAGTAATAACGCAGATTGATAATTTTTCCACCTTGTGTACAAGTCAAAAGTATCAGGTGGTATTTGTGCTGTAAAAAATAAGTGAAATTTATATACAATACATATACAGGAGTAGAGATGAAAAAGATAGATATGCACTGTCACATACTACCTGGTATAGATGATGGATCTGCAAATCCGAAAGAGACATTAGCGATGCTACGCATGGCATTGAATCAGGACTTTGTAGGTATGATCGTAACGCCACATGGCTCAGTCCGTAATGCATCCGTAGAACGAGTGCAGGAGATTCGAACATTGTGTAAGAAGTTCAGAATTCAGGCATATCAACGACTTGGAGTCAGGCTTCCGGTATTTCCGGGACAGGAAATTATGTATTCGGTAGATACAAGACAGTTACTAAAAGAAGGAAAGCTTCTGACGCTGGCAGACAGCAGATATGTGTTATTGGAATTCCTCCCGGGGACAGCTTACTCTAAGATATTCAGCGCAGTGCGCCAGATGCAGATGGCAGGTTATGTCCCAATTTTGGCACATGTAGAAAGGTATCATGTGTTAAGAGAAGAAGGCAGACTGGAAGAGCTGGCTGATACAGGAGCAAGAATCCAGATGAATTACAGCTCTATAGATGGAGGATGGAATAATAATACAGCACAGTGGTGTAAGCGACAACTGAAAGATGGTCTGGTCCATTACCTGGGAACAGATATGCACAATAGCGGAGAACGCAGTCCACAGACAGAACACGTTGAGAAGTGGCTGAACAAGAATCTGTCTGAAGATTATGTATGGGCATTGATACAAGGCAATGCAAGAAGAATATTAGATGACCGCGGATCACACAAGCCTAAAACATAAATTGTTTCAAAATTTTTTACAATTCAAAAAGGGACAGGTTAGAAATAAAAGAAACCCTAGAAAATGGGAGGGTAAAAATACACACAATTCAAAGAGGGACAGGTAGAAGTCCAATTGGGGACGGGGTTTTTTTGAAAAACCCCCGTCCCCAAAACCCCAAAAAACCCCCGTCCCCAACCGTCCCCCAAGAAAGGAAATCAGATTAATGGGAAAGAATTACGACAATGATGAGATGGAAATTGACTTACTGGAGCTCTTTTATGTGCTCAAGTCGAAGATACTGGCAATCCTGGGAGTGGGACTGCTGTTCGGCTGTATTGCGTGTGCGTATGCCGGATTCTTAGTGAAGCCGCTGTACACATCTTCGTCCATGATGCTTGTACTGACCAAGGAGACGACGCTTAGTTCTCTGGCGGATCTGCAGGTGGGCTCACAGCTTACCAAGGACTATTCCATCTTGATCACAAGCCGTCCGGTGCTTACGGATGTTATCGATCAGTTAGATCTGGACATGGACTATAAGCAACTGAAGAATATGATTACAGTTGCGAACCAGGACGATACGCGTATTCTGCAGTTGTCTGTGGAGTATTCTGATGCCAAGCAGGCGAAGGAGATTGTAGACAAGCTGTCAGAGGTTGCTTCTGAGTATATCGGAGACAAGATGGAGGTTACACCGCCTAAGATCATTGAAAAAGGTGAGGTTCCGACTTCCAGATCGAATACAGGCGTGGCGAAGATGGCAGTGATGGGTGTACTGGCAGGTATGATCCTGTGCGCAGGTGTGATTGTTATCCGCACGATTATGGACGATACGATTAAGTCTGAAGAAGATATAGAAAAATATCTGGGATTATCTACACTGAGTGTAATTCCAGACAGAAAGGATTATATTAATGGATCAGGAAAGAAGAAGTCAAAGAGAAATGATGCAGGAAAACGAAAAGCAAGCTAGAACTACATATACAAATGCGCAGGCAAAAGCGGCAGTGTCCCGCCGTGATAATAAGGCATCTAAGCTTCGGGTGGAGCTGACGGATCCTCGTAAATCAAATTACTTTTACGAGGAGGCGTTAAAGACGCTGAGAACAAATATCCAGTTTGCAGGAGCGGATATTAAGACGATTCTTGTGACAAGCTGTTTCCCGAATGAGGGAAAGAGTGATGTTGTCTTCCAGCTCGCAAAGGAAATGGGTATGGCCGGTAAGAAGACGGTGCTTCTGGATGCGGACATCCGAAAATCTGTCCTTGTGCAGAGATATCTCGTGGATAGTGACGTGAAGGGACTGTCCCAGTACTTAAGCGGACAGGCACCGGTGCGCGATATTTTATATGGAACAAATTATGAAAATATGGACGTGATCTTTGCAGGACCGATGGCTCCGAATCCATCAGAACTTCTGAATGGCAAAGTATTTGCGAAGTTGATGATCGAATTGAAACAGAGATATGATTACGTCCTGATTGATACACCTCCTATGGCAAATGTGGTGGATGCTGCTATTGTTGGCAAGGTGTGTGATGGAGCAATTCTGCTGATTGAGAGTGGATTTGTAGGATACCGTGCAGCGCAGAAAGCAATCAAGCAGTTGGAAAAGAGTGGAACACATATGCTTGGAGCTGTGCTGAATAAGGTTGATGCAAGAAAAGAAAAATATTATTCCTATTACAGTTATGGAAGTAAGTATGGTTATGGCTATGACCAGAATCATGAAAATGCGTAGGAAAGGAATGTAAAGAACAGTATGAAGAAAAGAAAGACGAACCCGAAGGTTCAGAACACTCTGCTGTTGATTGCATGTATCGTATTATTCCTGATATTAGGTTCGCTTTTATTTTTCAATCATAAGAAAGAAGCTGCAAATAGCAGTGAGTTAAAGAAGGCGGCGCAGGAAGAGATTCAGAAGGAGAAATCAGATCAGACATGGACAGAGGACCAGAACAGCGAAGATCAGAACAACACCAGTCAGACAGACGAGAATCAGAACAGCGAAGATCAGACAGACGAGAAACAGACAGACGAGAATCAGGCAGACGAGAACTAGACAGTCGAGAACCAGAACGGCGAGAATCATCAGGAAAACGCCGGGGAAGATTCACAGCAGTTATTATCGCAGGCGCAGCGGTACTTGCAGTGGCAGGTCTGGGATATGCAGGTATCCAAAAAAAGAAAGCAGCAGAAGCGGCAAGTGCGAAAGCAACCGCGGAAGCAGATGATTCCAACACTGTCACCTGGCAGGGAAAGACTTACAAATACAATCAAAATCTCAGTAACTACTTATTACTTGGAGTAGACAAGCGTACACCGGCAGAGACAAGAGTTGGAAAAGCCGATGCAGGACAGGCAGATGCCATATTCCTGTTGTCACTGAACCGCAAGACAAAGGAAATGACGCTGATTTCGATTCCAAGAGATACGATGACAGATGTGGAAAGCTTTGACCTGGAAGGAAAAAGCCTTGGAAAATCTAAAGACCATATTAGCCTCTCTTATGGATATGGAGACGGAGGCGCCGAGAGCTGCAAACTTACACAGGAAGCGGTGTCCAATCTCTTCTATGGACTTCCGATTCAGGGTTATCTTGCCATGAACTTAGACGGGATTCCAGAGCTTACAAAAAGTGTAGGCGGTCTGACAGTGACTGTGCCAAATAACAGTCTGGAGTATGAATATCCGGAATTTGCCGAAGGTGCAGAAGTAACACTGACCGAAGAAAATACAGAAGTTTTCTTAAGAAGCAGAGATGTAGATGAAAGCCAGAGCGCCATCTACCGGATGGAACGTCAGAAAGCATTCTTAGATGCGTTTTCAAAAAAGGCAAAAGAATGCTATGAGCAAAATGCAAAATTTGCAGCAGATTTGTTCGTGGCGATCAAACCATATACCGTCACAAATATTAGCGAAGACCGTCTGATGAAGTTGTTCCAGACAGCAGACGAAGGAGACGGCTACACAGAATGGACCGTTCCGGGGGAAGGAACACAAGGTCTTTCCTACGATGAATACCACGTAGACGACGATGCTCTGTATGCAAAGATTATGGAGACATTCTATCAAGAAGTAAAATAGATGAAAAAACAGATAAAAGAGCAATAAGACGTAAGGGGCTATAGAATTATGAAGAAACGATACGTCGTAGCAGGGATACTGGCAGCAGCCGGACTGATCTGCGGAGGAATTGCATATTACCAATATTATCAGGATGCCCATGCAGGGCAGGAATATGAAAAAATAAAAGAAAAAGTCGTGACAGAAGAACCGGAAGAGACACAAAAAAGTACCGTCGAGATACCAATCGACTTCCAGACATTACAGAACATGAATCCAGACATTTATGCATGGATCAAAGTACCGGGAACCGTCATCGACTATCCAATCGTACAGAGCGGGACAGATAACAGCTATTATCTGAACCACAGTGTGGAACATGATGAGAACAAAGCCGGAGCAATCTTTACCGAGGATTACAATACGAAGACATTCGAAGATCCGAACACCGTGATCTACGGACATGGCATGGCAAATGGCTCCATGTTCGACGGTCTGCATCAATATATGGACCGGGATTTCTTTGATCAGAACAAAGAAGTCATCATCTACATGCCGGACAAGATTTTGCACTACCAGATCTTTGCAGCATACCTGTATGACAACCGGCATCTGCTACAAAGCTTTAACTTTGATAACAAAGACATTTACCAGGCTTACCTGGATATGGTATTCGATATCCGGGATATGAAGTCGAATATTGATACAGCAGCGAGTGTGACAGCAGATGACAAGATCATCACACTATCTACCTGCTATGCAGGTATGGACAACCGTAGATATCTGGTACAAGCCGTACTAGTATCTATAGAACAATAATTAGGAAAAGGAGGTAAGGACCAATGAAGAAGAAACTGATCAGCCTGGCTATGCTGGTAACAGTATTTGCAATGCAGGTTGTAGGTGTATCCGCAGCAAGTAAGACAGCAACAATGGCTGTAGTCGGAAATTCCAAAGGATATTATGAAGTAGATGCTATGGATCAGGAAGAACTGGACACAGTCGCAGCAGCTGACAAGACAACAGCAGATCTGATCAAAGACATCAATGCTGGAACTAAGACACTGGAAGATCTTGCAAAGGCAGAATCCAGTATTGCATCAGAGATTGAAGGAAAATCTCTGGTAACAGCATTTATGGATCTTAGAAAGATCGGAGATGTAAGCAAAACTGCAGATGGAAAATACCAGGTAACATTATCTGTACCTGCACTTACAAAAGGAATGACAGACGTAAAAGTACTTCACTTCAGTACAGAGCGTAAAGTATGGGAGGTTATCACACCATCTAACGTAGACCTGGACAATAAAGAGATTACTTTTGAATTACAGGATCTGTCACCAATCGCAATTATTGCGAAAGTTGATGCTTCACAGGCAGTGACAAATACAACAGGAACATCACCAAAAACAGGTGTTGATTCCACAAACACAGTGCCATTCGCTGGCGCAGCAGTCGTTCTTTTAGGAGCGGCAGCAGTTGTAGCATTCAGAAAAAAGAATGCTTAATTGAAAATGTTAGGGCTTAGGGGAGCTGAAGTATGAAAATTATACGTCAGCTTCTCTTGGACTTGAGAAATGAATGACATAAACGAGACAATGAAAATGAATACACACAAACAAATTGTTTGTATTATATAAAATGGTCATAAGAGCAGAGATTTAGTTATAGTGAGGATTTGAGAAATGAAAAAAATTCCATTTGCAGTTGTAAAAATGGTAAATATCGTGTTGCTGATGATTCCGTTCTTAATATGTTGGACATTATATTACGAACCGAGAACCACAACAGTCGGATCAAAGCAGGTTAGCGTACTTGTTATGATAATATTCTTTTTAATTTGTTATTATTTTGGACAAAGATTGGATTGCTTTCGCGTATCCATCTTACAGATTCGAGATGTTATATTTGGTGAAGTACTGGCAACCATGATTACGGATATTATTATGTATATCCTGATTTGGATGTTATCTATCCATTTACCGAATCTGATTCCGGGACTTATTACCTGGGGTGGGCAGTGCGTTATAGGAGTAATATGGGCATATGTTATGCATCAAAGTTATTTTTCTACACATCCTCCGCTTCGTACAACCGTGATATATGACGAACGAATGGGAATGGAAAATCTTATTCATACATATGGACTTGAAAAGAGATTTAATATCAAGACGGTTTATCCAGTGGAAAGTATTATGGATAAGCTGGAAGTAATGGAAGAATTTGATGCCGCATTTTTGTGTGGGATACATTCTCGCGAAAGAAATATCATATTAAAACATTGTATTAGTCATAAAATCAAACTTTTTATGATTCCGAGAATTGCAGATGTTATGATGCGTGGATCGGAACAGATACATATGTTATACTTACCAATTTTGAAAACTCAGAGATATAAGCCATCGATAGAATATCAAATCATTAAAAGAACGATGGATATTGTAGTATCGGGAATAGCAACAATTGTATTATCTCCATTATTCCTAATTACGGCAATTGCTGTGAAGTCAGATGGAGGTCCGGCATTTTATAAGCAAAAGAGACTTACAAAAGATGGAAAAGTATTTGAAATTTTAAAATTCCGCAGTATGCGAGTAGATGCTGAAAAGTACAGTGGAGCAGTTCTGTCAGCAGGAGAAAATGATCCAAGAATTACAAAGGTTGGACGCATTATTCGTGCATGCAGATTAGATGAACTTCCACAGCTCCTAAATATCTTAAAAGGTGATATGAGTCTGGTGGGGGAGTGGGATATAATAGGGACAACCAGAGAAAACTCCAGTATTTATGCGGCATGTGTGGCTTAAACGTTTTATGATAATTCGATTTTTCATTGCTGCAGCAGGGTCACATTATAGCGGTTCATAGATATTGGATGGCTCTTTGGATGCTCAATTTGACCCAATCATAGAGCAATAAAAATCGAAAAGGAGAAAACTTGAGCCTGTTAATCTGAAAAAGAATGACGGGCTAAGGGACGTTAGGTTGCCGATATGAATAATGAAAAACTAAAAAATTAAAATCCCCCAGAGTGCGTATGTGTGTGGGGGGGGTAAAGCGAGGTATGAAAAATGAAGCAGATGCGGATCGCTGAGTGCAAATGCAATTCCCTAGCCCCTTATAGTGGGAAAGAAGCAAACGGAAAAATTGAATATGGCAAGAATCTGATGAAACATCGGAAAATCTATCTGGCAGTTTCTATAGGCTGTTTGCTTATGGCTGCTATCTATTATCAAATTGAATCGCATTTCTTAATTAATACAAATCCATTTTTTTATTGTGCTTTGCCTGCCCTGATAATTGGGTTATGTGCCGGGCATAGATTGTTTCTTAGTAGTATTGAATGTAATATACAAAGTTCTGTGAAGGACTTCGTATTTTCTTATAAAAAGTCTTTGTTCGTTGGTAAGTCAGAGGATTGTAGCAGTTAGTTGAAAACGAACGTAATGGAATCTGAAAAATGAGTAAAGGGGAAAGAAAGTATGTATAGAAAAGATTCTACAGGATGGATAAAACATGTGGATTTTATCATCTTGGACTTGATCTGCTTGCAGGTGGCGTTCGTTCTGGCGTATGTGTTAAGCGGATATGGAGCTAATCCATACCAGCTAATTCTTTACAGAAATATGGCTGTCTTTATGGAAGTAGCAGATTTGGTAGTGCTGTTTGCAATGGGAACATTGAAAAACGTTTTGAAAAGAGGGTACTATAAAGATTTTGTTGTAACAGCACAGCATGGAGTAATTCTTGGAGCATGTTTATTGCTTTATTTATTTATGCTTCAGGAAGGACAGCAATATTCCAGACTGGCATTGATACTGAATATCGTTATCTATATTCTACTTACTTATCTGGTAAGAGAGCTGTGGAAACATTTACTTAGAAAGAAAATGGAAGATGGTGAAAATCGTTCATTACTTCTTGTTGTTTCAGCAGATGTAGTGAGTGCAGTAGTAGAGAGCATGAAAGAGCATAATTATGCCCGGTATAAGATTGCTGGAATTGCTGTTATAGATAAGGAAATGACAGGAAAGTATATTGATGGTGTGAAAGTAGTAGCAAATATGGAAAATGCTGCCGAATATGTCTGCAAAGAATGGATTGATGAAGTTCTGATTGTGACATCCGGTGTAGTTCCATATCCAAAAGAACTGATCGAGCAGTTTACGGAAACCGGAGTAACAGTACATCTAAATCTTGCAAAGGTACAAAGCGTGCCGGGGAAAAAACAGTTTGTAGAAAAAGTTGGGGATTATACAGTACTGACGACCAGTATTAACTATGCATCTACAAGAGATCTGATGTTGAAACGACTGATGGATATTGCCGGAGGTTTGGTAGGATGCTTGATTACCGGAATCTTATTTATATTTGTTGCTCCAGCAATTTACATAGCATCACCGGGACCGATTTTCTTTGCACAGGAACGTGTAGGAAAGAATGGAAAGAGATTCAAAATGTATAAGTTCCGAAGCATGTATATGGATGCAGAAGAACGTAAGGCTGAACTGATGAAAGATAACAAACTGGGTGATGAAAAGATGTTCAAATTGGATTTTGATCCACGAGTTATTGGAAATAAGATTCTTCCAGATGGAACACATAAGACTGGTATTGGGGATTTTATCAGAAGAACAAGCATTGATGAATTTCCGCAGTTTTTTAACGTGTTGAAAGGTGATATGTCAATAATTGGAACCAGGCCACCTTTGATTTCGGAAACGAATTTTTATGAGCTGCACCATCGTGCAAGACTGGCAATTAAGCCGGGAATAACCGGTATGTGGCAGGTCAGCGGACGTAGCGACATTACTGATTTTGAAGAGGTGGTTCGTCTTGACAAAGAGTATATCACAAACTGGAACATTGGGCTAGATATAAAAATATTGTTTAAAACAGTAATGGTAGTTCTAAGAAAAGATGGTTCTATGTGATGAAAATATCAATTTGCAGCTTGATTTCAAAAATAGAAGTTAAGCTGCAGAGGATATATATAGGTAAGTTATAAATATAAATGAGGAAGGAGCAAACAAAGTGCCATTGAATAAAAACACTGATAATCGCTATGAAATTTTAAATACATATGTAAATGCGATTTCAATGGATGAAACAATTCGACGTGTTGAAGAAATCATAAAAAGAGGTATTCCTACACAACATGTTGTTATTAATGCATCAAAAGTAAATCTGATGGAAAAGGATTTGAAATTAAGAAAGATAGTAAATGCGTGTCCGTTAATTAATGCGGATGGTGCATCTATTGTATGGGCAGCAAAGAAATTGGGTGTACCGTTAAAAGAACGAGTTACAGGAATAGACTTATTCCAGAGATTGGTAGAATTGTCAGATAAAAAAGGCTATAAAATCTATCTTTTTGGTGCTAAAGAAGAGGTTGTCACTAAAGTTAAAAAAATATTTGAGGATAAATATCCCAACATTCAGATCGTAGGATATAGAAATGGATATTTTACAGAAAAGGATGAGCCTGAAATAGTCAAGAATATGGCAGAGTCAGGTGCGGATATGATGTTTGTTGCTTTTTCTTCACCTAAGAAGGAGTATTGGGTAAATAAATATTTGAAGCAGTTAAACATTCCATTTGTTATGGGAGTAGGCGGTAGTTTTGATGTTGTTGCAGGTGTAACAGATCGTGCACCGTTGTGGATGCAGAAGCATGGTCTGGAATGGTTTTATCGTTTTATACAGGAACCTCGTAGAATGTGGAAGCGTTATATAGTTGGAAATGCAAAATTTGTTGCATTGACTTATAAAACAAAGAAAAAATTAAAAAGTAAAAGGAGATAAAGAAAATGGTTAACGTTATTGGATTAGGTTATATTGGATTACCGACAGCACTTATGATGGCTTCTCATGGTGTAGAAGTTATAGGTACTGACTATAACAAGGAACTTGTAGATACATTAAATGCAGGAAAAACAACGTTCAAAGAAGATGGTTTGGATGAACTGTTTCAAAATGCAGTAAAAGCTGGTATCAAATTTACAACAGAATATCAGAATACAGATGTATATATTGTTTCTGTACCGACACCGTATGATAAATTCTCTAAGAAAGTAGATGCCTGCTATGTTGTTGAAGCAGTGAAGGATGTAATGAAAGTATGCCATAAGGGGGCAACTGTGGTTATAGAATCAACAGTTTCACCGGGAACTATTGATAAATTTGTAAGACCTGTTATCGAAGAAAAAGGTTTTACTATTGGACAAGACATTAATCTTGTTCATGCTCCGGAAAGAATCATTCCAGGCAACATGGTATATGAACTTCTTCACAATAACAGAACTATTGGTGCAGATGATAAGGCAGTGGGAGAAAAAGTTAAGGAATTATATTCTTCATTCTGTCAGGGAGAAATTGTAGTAACAGATATTAGAACTGCAGAAATGACAAAGGTAGTAGAAAATACATTCAGAGCAGTAAACATTGCCTTTGCAAATGAATTAGCTAAGATTTGCCGTCATGATAATATGGATGTTTATGAAATTATTAAAATATGTAATATGCATCCTCGTGTTAATATTCTTCAGCCAGGTCCGGGAGTTGGAGGACATTGTATTTCTGTAGATCCATGGTTCCTTGTTGGTGATTATCCAAGTCTTGCAAAAGTAATTGATGAGTCCATGAAGACAAATGATGGAATGCCAGACTTTGTACTGAATCGTATTTATGAAATTATGAAAGAAAATAAGATAACAGATATCAGCAAAGTTGGGTTATATGGTCTTACCTACAAAGAAAATGTAGATGATATGCGTGAATCTCCAACATTACAGATGTTAGAATCTATGGAAAGACATTTATGTGGTGACCTTGTTAAAGTATATGATCCATTCATCACTAAAGATATTGTGCCAAATCAGTATCATGATCTTGACAAGTTTATCAGTGATGTGGAACTTGTGGTTCTTTTAGTTGGTCATGATGAAATCAAGCAGAATATGGATAAATTAAAAGGTAAGGTTATTTTAGATACTAGAAAAATCTGTGATTTAGAAGGAACTTACAGACTGTAGAGGAATGTTATGAACGTATATAAATGGTATAAGGTTGAACGCAAATTATATCTTCACCATATACCTTTACTCCCAATGCTGATAAAAGGTGCTATCAGAGTATTGTGGGGGGGGGGTAATACCATATCAGGCTGAAATTGGTGAAGGAACAATATTAGGTTATCAGGCATTGGGAATAGTCATACATAAAAGATGTGTAATAGGGAAAAACTGTCACATATCTCAAAATGTTACCATGGGTGGAACTTCTGAAATATATGAAGTTCCAGTCCTTGGTGACAACGTGACCGTAGGAGCTGGAGCTAATATCATAGGTCCGGTTCATGTGGGAAATAATGCAGTTATAGGTGCTGGAGCAGTTGTTGTGTCGGATATTCCAGATAATGCAGTTGCGGTAGGAGTACCCGCAAAAGTGGTAAAGATAATAGATTAAATGGAGTAAATAGATGAAAAAAGTAATGTTAGTTTTTGGTACACGCCCAGAAGCCATAAAAATGTGTCCGCTGGTCAATGAGCTGAAAACAAGAAAACAGTTAGAAACAGTAGTATGCGTAACTGGACAGCATAGACAAATGCTGGATCAGGTGTTAGAAGCATTTCAGGTAGAGCCAGATTATGATTTGTCTATTATGAAAGAAAGACAGACTTTATTTGATGTAACTACAAATATTTTAAATAATATAAAAGAAGTATTGGAAAAAGAAAAACCAAATGTAGTTTTAGTACATGGAGATACGAGTACAACATTTGTAACTGCACTGGCATGTTTCTATTTACAGATTCCAGTGGGGCACGTAGAAGCAGGATTGCGTACATATAATATCTACAGCCCATATCCAGAAGAGTTTAACCGTCAGGCAGTAAGCATTATTAGTCAGTTTAATTTTGCACCAACTGAACTTTCTAAGAATAATCTTCTTAAAGAAGGAAAAAAAGAAGAAACAATTTTCGTGACTGGTAATACTGCGATTGATGCATTGAAAACTACTGTGCGAGAAGATTATACGCATCCAGATTTGGAATGGGCATCTGATAGCCGTTTGATTATGATAACCGCTCATCGAAGAGAAAATCTTGGAGAGCCTATGAAACATATGTTTAGAGCGATCCGCCGAGTAATGGATGAACATCCAGATGTAAAGGCTATTTACCCAATTCATATGAATCCGGTAGTAAGAGAAATTGCGGATAGTATTCTGGGAGATGATGAAAGAATCCGTATTATTGAACCACTAGAAGTACTTGATTTTCATAATTTCCTGAATAGAAGTTACATGATTTTAACGGATTCTGGTGGAATCCAGGAAGAAGCTCCTTCTCTTGGAAAGCCAGTGCTGGTTATGAGAGATACTACAGAGCGTCCAGAGGGAATTGCAGCAGGAACGTTGAAATTGGTTGGAACAGAAGAAGAAACTATTTATCAGAACTTCAAGAGTTTGCTTGAAAACAAAGATGAATATGAGAAGATGAGCAAAGCAAGCAACCCTTATGGAGATGGTTTTGCTTGTAAGCGAATTGCAGATATTCTTGAAGAAAAATTATAAAATATGGTGATGATTGATGAAAAAGATAACTTGGTATTTAAATAGATTGAAAGCTATGAATATGGGCGAAATCTGCTGGCGTTTTCAGCAGAAAAATTTGCAGAAGCAGGAAAGAAGGAAATATTATAAAGAAAACCTGCCTGTATATGAATTTGAATTGCCGGATGAATTGAAAAATTTAAATGCTCAAGTGGATCGAATAAGCATCAATTGGAATAATGAAAAATTCACTGTGTTTAAAGAGCAGAATCTTTTCGGAGTATATTCTTATAATAAGTATAAAAGAGCATGGGATGCCGGTTTTCAAACAGAAAATGTTTGGCCGACAGACCAATGCTCGTATGATATTTCGATTTCTCAGAGAGAGGATATTGGAGATATAAGGACAAACTGGGAACTAAATAGACACTATCAGTTTGCAGGAATGGCAAAATCGTTCTATGTAACTGGTGATTTCAGCATTTTAGAAGAGTTACAAGAACTTTTTTATGATTGGAATAATAAAAATCATTTTTTGTGTGGTGTTGAATGGACGAGTGCAATGGAAATTGCAATTAGAGTCAATTCATGGATATATACATATTGCTTTTTGAATAAAGCATTTGAAAAATATAATTTGGAAAACAATAAAATATTAAAAGATATATCTCGTGGCATAATTGTAATGGCAGACTATATTGTAAAACATAGAGCAAAGTATTCATCTGCAAATAATCATTTGATTATAGAAATGTATGCGGTGGGAATGTCGGGAATGTTTTTTGATTATAAACCTTGGGAAAAACTTGCGTTTAATATATTAACGGAAGAATTGCCAAGACAGAACTATGCAGACGGCGTAAATAAGGAAATGTCATTGCATTACCAGAGTTTTGTAATGGAAGCCTATGGATTATTGATGCTAGAAATGAAGCATAATCATATCAAAATCCCTCAAATATGGGAAGAATATCTTTTGAATATGAGTGAATTTATGTGTGATTGTTGCGGAGAGTATGGAGAAACTGTAGTTTTTGGTGATAACGATGAAGGAAAGATATTAGATTTATCTGGAGAACATTTTGATCATTATCGTTATGTATTAGATTTGATGGGAAGTGTGTTACCAAAAAGATATTCAAAAATGGAAAATATCCATGAAAATTTGTGTTGGATTTTAGAGGAAGATTCTCAGGATAGTGTTTTACAAAAGCATTGTTATTATAGTCCAGAAGTAAAATGCTATAAAGAGGGCGGCTATACACTTTGGAGAAGCAAAAATAACAAAGTTTTGATAGGGATTGATCATGCAGATTTAGGATTTGGTTCTTTAGCAGCTCATGGACATGCTGATGCACTAAGTTTCCAGTTGTTCATAGAAGGAGTGCCGGTATTTGTTGATCCTGGAACATATAATTATCATGTGCCTAAAAAGACAAGAGATGAATTTAGAGCAACTAAGAATCATAATACAGTGTGTGTAAATGACCAAAATCAGGCAGAAATATTAGGACCATTTTTATGGGGAAAGAAATATCAATGCAACGTAGCGAAGCTAGATAATGTAGAAAATATCATATATTTAAAGATGTCCATTAAGTATAGTGATATTATTCATACAAGAAATATAGTAATTAGTGGATTAAATGAAATAAAGATACAGATTAATGATGAAATACAAGCTGCGAATTTGGAAAACATAAAGCAGGTTTTTGTCATAGGATCAGATTGTACATTGAATGGATGTGAAATAAAGGCAGGAAATCATAGGATTGAATTGCAGTCAAAATCGCAGGCTAATTTAGAAACAGCAGCTTACGCATCTGATTATAATAAGGTGGAAACAGTGAATAAGATTGTGTATTCTCCTTTAAATTCTACAAAACAAAAAAGTATTGTTAATACGACATTATTGATAAAAGAGCTTTGATGTGCTACATATACAAAGATAGAAATGTTCGCTTGCGATAAAGTTATGGAGAAATAATTTATGAATATAAAAAAAATATATGGATCTATGCCAGAATGGATAAAAGAAATAGTAGGTCAAGTTGGTAGATACAAGATTATTTACAGTTCCAGCTTTAGAAAACAATATAATTTGTTAGAAAACCATAATTATATAGCTAATTCAGAGATGATAGATAAGTACCAGATAATCTTGTTAAAAGAAACGCTTAAATATGCATATCAACATATTCAATATTATCAGGAATTGTTTGATGAAATTCATTTTAATGTAGATGAATTTGATAATTTGGAAGAATTAAAAAAAATTCCTTATCTAACGAAACAAATTATTAGAGAAAATGAGGAAAAATTTAAAGATAATAGTATTAAGAATTTTTATTATGCTACCTCTGGTGGAACATCCGGGAAGCCAATAAAAATAGCATTTGATTATCCATCATTATATAAAGAAAGAGCTTTTGTATACCATTATTGGAGTGCATTTGGATATAACTATAAAAAAAGTAAATTAATAACTTTTCGGGAACTTGAGTTTAATGGTAAATTGACAAAAAAGAATACAATGTACAATGAGCTTTTAATTAATCCGTTTATGTTAGATTCAGATAATATTAAAAAAATTGTTGACAAAATAGAGAAATTTAAAGGCAATTTTATATATGGATATCCATCGTTAATTGCTGCATTTTGTAGGTTGCTTTCAAAAAATAAAATTAAATTAAAAACTTCTGTAAAAGCGATTTTTCTTATTTCGGAAAATTTGTATCCAGATCAGAAAAATAGAATTCAAGAAGTATTTAATTGTCCGATAGCAATGTTTTATGGTCATACAGAAAAAGCCGTTTTTGCAGAAAAATATGGAGATAAATATATTTTTAATCCATTTTATGGATATACAGAGATATTAAATGATGCAGAAGATAACATTGTTTGCACCGGATTTATAAATAGGAAAATGCCATTAATTCGTTATAAAGTAGACGATAAAGCCATTCCTTATAAAGACGGATATAAAATTGTAGGACATAGAGAAAATGAGGTTTTATACGGAAAAAATGATTATACAATATCAGCAACGACAATAGAATTTACCCATGAGGACTGTTTTGAAAAAATAGACTCTTATCAATTTGAGCAGAATGAGATTGGTAAGGTGGAAATGAGATTAAAAACAGATGTGAAATTATCTGATATTGAAATGAAAAAAATATATAATCGTGTAAAGGAAAAGCTTCCATATTTTGAGTTGAATCTGGTTGTAGTTGATGAGTTAGAAAAAACAAAGAGAGGTAAATATAAAATGATAATACAGAATTATAAAAAAACAATTGGGGGGGGCAGAGCGAAATATAGAATAGATTTCAAATTACATCAATCTCTCACAAAGGACGAAATTGATTTACAAATAGCTGCGTAGTTAATGTAAGAATAGATTAGTTAGTGAGGGAAAAAAATGAAATTTGATATTGTAAAAAAAATATACGAAAAAACACCAATGAAAATAAAATTTTTGTTGTTACCAATGTTCGTGCGTGTAATCGCAGATAATCCGGTTTTTAAAAAAACATATTTTAAATTGAATGAGTATGAAAAACTGGATGAAATGGAACAGAGGAAAGAGCAATTAGAGATACTGAAGAAAACTTTAATTTATGCTAAGAATAATGTTCCATATTATCAAGAGCTATTCACAAAAATAAATTTTAATCCAGAAAAAATGGATTCTTTTGATGATATAAAAAAAATTCCTGTATTGACTAAGAAAGATATATTCGATATTGGTGAAAAAATTTATTCGACGGAAGATATACCATATTATACGTCTTATACCGGAGGAAGTAGTGGAAAAGCATTGAAATGTCTTTTAGATAAAGACTCTTATTATAAAGAAAGAGCATTTTTTTCGCATTTTCTGGCACCTTTGGGATATGATCCTAAAAAATCAAGGACAGTATCATTTTACGGACATAATAAAGGTAAGGAGTACTATTTTTCTCCGATAAAAGCGGATATTGTAATCTCACCGTTCAGACTTTTTAATGAAGAAAATTTTGAAGATATATATAAATTAATTATAAATTTTAAACCAGATTTCATAACTTGCTACGCATCTGCGATTTCATACTTTGCAAAATTGTGTAGAAAATACAATAAAAGTCTTCAATTAAAAGGTGTTGTTTTTACATCAGAAAACTGGACGCAGGAAGATATAGAGATTGTGCAGAGTACATTCAAATGTAAAGTAGTATCTACCTATGGACATACAGAAAGAGCCGTTTTTGGATATATAGTAAATGGAAAATGTACTTTTGATAAACTGTACGGATATACAGAATTACTTCCAACAGACGTTAAGGACGAATACCAGATTGTATGTACAGGATTTATATCTCACAAAATGCCATTAATTCGTTATGTGACAGATGATGTTGTTCAAATACAGGAAGATGGAAGTTTTAAATTAATAGGGCACAGAAAATCAGAGGTAAAACTTATTGGAAAAAATGGAGTTCCAATTTTTAAGGGAGCTATGACTTTACATATGTCGGAGACTCAAAAAGTTCGTACATATCAGTATGTACAGAATGTAATAGGAAAAGCGGAACTGCATATTGTACAGGAAGAAGAACTTACAAATAAGGAGTTAAAAAATATTGAGAACTATATTAGTCAACGCTGCGAAGGGTTGCTTGATGTAGAGATAAAAATTGTTCGTGAGGTACAATATACGCCTCGTGGAAAATATATATGGGCTATATGTAATATTGAGCAATAATTACGAGGAGATTTATAATGGAGAAAAAATGCTATGTCATAGGAGTTTATCCTCCACCATATGGTGGGGCAACAGTAAAATGTGAGTTGTTTTGTGATACATTAGAAGATACTCAGATTAGTGTTGAAAAAATAGATGCATATGAACCTAAAAGACATAAAAATAAAATTTTTAAGACATTACAAAAATATATTTCAGCATTTAAATCAGATGATACAATAGTTTATTGTTTAGATTCTAAACGCTTAAAAATTTCAATTATGTTGCAAAGTTTATTTCCAAAATCATATAAGAAAACTACGATTTTGGCAATAGGAGGAGTGTTTCACGAAACTATAGATGAGTCTCCTTTTTTAAAGAAACATTTAAAAAAAGCTGATGGAATATGGGTTGAAACCGAGGGGATGAAATTGAAACTTTTAGAACGTGGGTTTAAAAATATAAAAGTTTTTCCAAATCCAAAATTAGAAAAAGGTTGGTGCATCCCTACAACATCTAATACAAATGAACCATTGCGGCTTTTATATTTTTCTCAGATTAGTGAGGAAAAAGGCGTGGAGGACATTATAAAATTGGTCGAATTATTAGATAGAGATGGAAATATTCCATATCAGTTAGATTTTTATGGTCATATAGTAACCGATTTTGAAGAAACGTTTGATGAGTTTATTGAAAAATCAAAAAAAGTTCGTTATTGTGGTGTTTTTGATTCTACAAAATCAAATGTATATCAAAAAATAAATGAATATGATATATTATTATTTCCTACTCATTGGAATACAGAAGGAGTTCCTGGAATCTTAGTAGAAGCTAAAATGGCTGGAGTTGCTGTTATTGCAAGTGATAGAAGTTACAACAGTGAACTAATACAGGTAGATAAGAATGAAGGGGTTGTAATACATCAACCTTATTTCTCGGAAATGTACAAATATATAAAACAGATGTATTTTGACAGAGAATATTTGCAAAAGATAAAAGAAGGATCATCACAATCACGAAAAAGATATGCATTGGAGGAATATAAGGATATGATTCAAAAATTATTTGGGGGGGGGCACAAGTATGAAATAAAATATAACAATATTTTATCGAATAGATCTCCCGCTTTTTCCATGTGAATCACGAATAATTATAGTTGGGGAAGAGGGAGAATGTATAATGAAGATTAATAAAGAAGTTTATGTAATAGGTGTCTATCCACCACCATATGGTGGTGCAACGGTAAAATGTGAATTATTCTGTAAAATGCTTAAAAATGTAGGTATTATAGCAAATAAAATTGACATTTATGAAGCCAATAGAAATAAAACGAAGATCATTGGTATTTTAAAAACGTGTATTAAAGCATACAAATCAAACAATCCAGTAGTGTATTGCTTAGATTCTAAACGCTTAAGAATCATGATATTTTTACAAAAAATGTTTAAAAAGTCATTTACTAATACAACGGTATTAGTTATTGGTGGAATTTTTCATGAAACGGTAGCGGAACATCCGGCTTTTGAAAAGTGCATGAAAAGAGTGAACGGAATTTGGGTAGAAACGGAAGGAATGAAAGAAAATCTGTTGAAAAGAGGATTTGATAATGTTGAAGTATTTCCGAATCCAAAATCCCAAATAGGCAATTGCTATCCGCAAAATGCAAAAAAAAATAAAGAATTAAAGCTGGTATATTTTTCACAGATTAGTAGAGAAAAAGGTGTGGAAGAAATCATAAAATTGGTTGGATTGTTAAGCAATAAGACAGAAATATCATATAAATTGGATTTTTATGGACATATTGTTCCGGAAGTCAAAGATAAATTTGATGAATTTATCAATAATTCTTTGAATGTCAGTTATTGTGGAATATTTGATTCAACAAAATCAAGTGTCTATAAAAAATTGAATGAATACGATATATTATTATTTCCTACTAGATGGAAAGGTGAAGGAGTACCAGGAATCTTAGTTGAAGCAAAAATGGCTGGAGTTGCAGTGATAGCAAGTCCTATGAATTTTAATAAAGAAATTGTCTGTGAAAATATGAATGAAGGATTTATTCTTGAAAAAGAGTATCCACAGGAAATGTTAAACATTATAGAGCGATGTTATAAAGACAGAGATTTATTAAATCGAATGAAAATAGGATCATATCAGTCACGAAAAAGATATACTCTGGAAGAATACGAAGATATGATTGAAAAATTATAAGAATTAGGCAGAAGGAGATTTATTATGCCATTTATTTCAGTAGTTGTTCCCGTTTATAATGTAAGAGATTATATAAAACGATGTGTAGATTCATTACTAAATCAAAAATATAATGATTATGAAATTATTTTAGTAGATGATGGATCTACAGATGGATCAGGTGAATTGTGTGATTTAATTGCAAAGAAAAACCTAAATGTTATGGCTGTACATAAAAAAAATGGTGGTTTGGCAAGTGCAAGAAATTATGGGCTAGAGTATGTGCAGGGAAAATATGTAACTTTTGTGGATTCTGATGATTGGGTAACTAATGACTATCTGACATTTATTGATGAACATTTGAAAAAAAACGAAAGCGACATTTTAAAGTTTGGTTATCAGCGGGTACAAAATAATAAGTTGAAGTCTATGACGATACCATATTTTAAAGAAGGAATATATGATAGAGTGAGAATTGAAACAGATATATTACCGGGAACAATTGGACCTATATGTTTATTTGATTATTCTCAAAGTGCATTGATGTCAGCATGTGTATGTGCATATTCAGTTGCATTTTTAAATGGTAATAATATAAGATTTCAGTCTGAAAGAGAAATATTAAGTGAAGATCACCTTTTTAATTATAAAGTTTTATTAAGGGCAGGAAAAGTAGAAATTAGTCATAAAGTTTTGTATATGTATGATTTTCGTGAAGGATCATTAACGAAAAGATATATTGTTAATATGATTGAAAGAAAGCAAAATCTATTACAGGTTTATAAAAAGGAGTTACAAAAATGTGGTTTATTTGAAAAATATGAAGATGCTTATTATTCACAATGTGTAGATGGCTATTATGCCTGCATAACAAATGAATGTGGGCAATGGAATGCTAATAGTGAAAAAAGTGATAAAGATAGAGTCAAAGATATTTTAAAAATTCCGGAATGCCAGTTTGCGCTTAAAAGATGTAACGTACAAAATATGAAAATTAAGGGAAAAGTGATATATTGGCTAATGCGTACAAAACAAGCTTGGTTAATGTGTATACTGTATAAAATGGTAAAGCGATAATAGACAAAATAAAGGAACAAATTTATGCCAAAGTTGAGTTTAATTATGCCAGCATATAATGCAGAAAAAACATGTATGAAGGCAATTGAAAGTATTATATCGGATAAAAGTGATTTTGAATTAATTATTATTGATGATGGTTCTAAGGACAACACTTTTAATATCTGTAATGAATATGCAGCAAAAGACGCTAGGGTTAAGACTTATAGAAAAGAAAATGGAGGAGTATCAAGTGCGAGAAATTATGGCTTAAATATCGCAAATGGAGAGTATGTTGGGTTTGTAGATGCAGATGATGGAGTGTCTGAAAAATATATGCAAGTATTATTTCCTCTAATGGAAAAAAAATTTGATGTTATTACATTTGGATATTCAGGTGTTATTAATGGAGAACAAGTATTAGCATCTAACCCGATTATTACTGAAAATGTAAAAGAAATGTATAAAGATATGTTGGTTTACGGTGGAAATCTAAATTCTCCATGGAACAAACTATTTAAAAGAAATCTAATTCATCATACTTTTAATGAACGAAAAAGTATGGGAGAAGATCTGGAATTTTGTTGCCAATATTTGAAAACAATTAAAACATGTAAAGCTATTTCAGATGAATTGTATATCTATAATATAGATTCAACTGGCTCACTTACAAAACACCTAGATATGGTTTTGGATTCTATTACAGAAGATATGAAAGTACTTTTAGATTTTGTGAGTTCAATTGGATTTGATAGGGAAATTGTGTCCGATAAATTTTACCAAAGAACAGAAGGTGTTCTTGGAAGCGTACACAATTATAAAGACTTCTATGGAGCAATGCATTATTTGTTGGATGATTCCGACTATAAAATGTTATTGTCTGAATTTTGCCCTAAAAAGAGTAAAAATAAATTGTTGCGCAGTATGTTGATAAAAAGAAAATGGAAATTTTTGTATATATATTTATTATGTAAACGGTGTGCCCGTAGAGTAATTCGAAGGGAGGGATGATGAATGAATAATAAAAGCATATTTCTAGGGACAGAAGAGATATATGTTGGTTTAATCGGAATGATCGCTTTACAAGATGCAATGAATGCATCAGAATTATTAAAACCAATATTTGATATTATTAAATATCCATTATTAGGTATGATTATAGCCACAATGCTATATTTGGCTTTTAAAGTGAAATATAAAGCCGCAGCATGGGGATGTTTTATAATATTATTTGTACTTGGACTTAACACAGCGAAAATTCTTTCTACTAATGTAGTATTATATATTGCAATATTGTGTTTTTTATCAGATGGAAAAAATTTGAAAAAAGTAGCAAGAGCAGTATTATGGATAATTGGTGGAATATTTGTATTACATATGCTGATGTTTTTAGTGAACTATTCTTTTTCAAGAAGTAGTTTAAGTTATTTAGAGTGGAATGGTTTACAAAGATATAATATGTATTTTGATCATCCAAATAATGCGGCAAAATACTTCGTTTTTATATGTGTTTTAATAGAGTATGCATATGCAGATAAAATTAAATTAAAACAATGGTTTTGCTTAATGATATCAATGGGAATTATATATTATTTTACTCATTCAGAAGCGGTATTTGTGACGATTATTTTGTTTGTAATGAGTTATGGAAAGAATACTTTATATGGGAAAAATATTATAGAATTTGTTGCAAGGTATGGCATGGCAATTAATGCAATTATAAGTGCAAGTTGTGCAATGCTAATTACAATTCCTGTAATTTCAAAATTACTTTTGTTATTAGATGGCATGGGATCAGGGCGATTTTCAAATTTATTTTATGCAGTACAAAAGTACGGGCTTACTTTGTTTGGACAGAAAGCACTTTTTGGAAGTTATCAAATAGTTGGCGGTTATAATGGTATTTATGCAGATAATTTTACCGTTTATTGTATGACATGCATGGGGATTTGCTATATTGTGATTGTATGTATACTTTTTTATTTCGGGGCAAAAAAAATGGATTTAGCTGGAAAGGAGTATTTATGTATGTTTATTGTTTTTTCATTATTTGAAAACAGAGTATTAGGTATTGAAGCATATTTTGCATTAATAGTTGCAGCAAATTCATGTTTGTGTAGGACAAAAGAAATCATCGGGGGGGGGGGCAGAAGTCTTATAATACACTCCTGACATATATTGGTGGTAGTCCATCATTGGCATATTAGGGAGGTATGTATAATGATGGATACATTAAAATTAAGAAACCATAATATAGCATATTATACATTATTAGCACTTTTAACAATAGATAGTGCAATACGTAATTCGCAAGTACTATACCCTATATATCAGATGTTTGAACAAGCAGTAATAATTCTTATTGTAGTACTGATGCTTGGAGTTATATGTACAGCTAGAATGAAAAAAGTACAGTTTGTACTATTGATGATTATGGAAATGTTTGGAGTTTTAATTTATTTGAAACTAGGAAGAATGTTTTTCTTATATTTAATTAATATTTTGTTTTTCTGTGCTGATAAGGATATTGAAAAAACAGGAAGAATAATGTTGCGTATTTTATCAGGAATATTTAGCTTTAACATAATTTGTACGGTATATTTTTGGATTTTTGATAGATCAAAATTATATATACGTACATCAATTTTAGAACCCCGTCCACAACTTGATTTATCATGTGGTGGGCATCCTAATCATGCTGCATGTTTATTTGTGTTTATAACATGTATTTTCTTTTATTTACATATTGAGGAATTGAAAAAGAGATACTTTATCGGACTTATATTAATGACAATAATTATGTACATAATAATCGGCTCTGAGGCATTGTTTGTGATATTTCTTTTACCAATTATATGGAATTTTAAAGACAATAAAACTGTAATGACTGTTTTAAGAAAAATTGTGAAATATGGAATTCCAATTATTTTAGCAGTTAGTTTAATTTTGATGTGGAGTTCTTATATTCCAGGGCTAAGTAATGTAGCTGAATGGATGAATAATGTATCTAGCGGACGATTTGGATTGAGTATTGAGGCAATGAATAGGTATCCATTAACTTTCTTAGGTGCGAATACTGAATTTGGACATCTTCAAATCAGAGGTGAAGATATATATGTATATGCGGATAATGCATATGTTTATATGTTAATAAATGCAGGAATTATATATTTGGTATTTTTAGGAGTGATTTTATTTTTAACGGCACAAACACTGGAAATAAAAGAAATAGTGATTATATTAGTATATTTAGGATATGGATTGGCGGAATCTAATATATTAAGTTTTACCTGTATTTTTCCATTGATTGTAGCTGTTCATAGCAGATGGGGTCAGAAGATAAAAAGTACTCTTAAAAGTTAAAAATTAAGTCTTAATTTGTACAAGATGGAGAGAAGAAATGAGTAGAGAAGTATCAAAAAAATTATCATATTTATATTTTTTAATGACAGCAATGGTTATTGGTTTGCATAGCGTTAGTGTTAATTCATTGGGATTCTTTGGAATTTCCAAAGATTTTAATAGTTATGTGAGAGTTTTTTATGATGCAGCTACAGGTTCTTTTTTCTTTTTTTCAGCTTTTTTACTATTTAGAAAAGAGCATAAATATACGGAATTATTGAAAAGAAAAATATATTCATTACTGATACCTTATTTAATATTTAATATTATTGCTTTTTTATATAAAGATGTTTTAAGAGAATTAGTTTTGTACCATTCGTTATCACAATATGATGTTAAGGAATTATTCTATAAGATATTACTTTCGACAGCTAATCCTCCGCTTTGGTTTATGAGAGTGTTGATAGAATTTGTTATAATTTATCCGATTATAAGAATGATATTAAATAATGAAATTTTAGCGGGGGGGGCATTATATTAACAGTTATATTGCATTTGTTAATTGGTGTAAATGTTGGGTATAGTACAGTACAATATTGGATGCCTCTATACCTTATGGGAGCTACATTTGGAAAAAACTATGAAAACCAATTCTGTATATCGAAAAAAATAAAAACATTAATTTCTGTAATTGTTTTTTTTATATTGATTTTTTTAGCCAAAGAATCAGATGTGATTTTCTATTTTTATAGACTTGTATCCCCCATATTAATGTGGTATATTTTTGATTTCTTTAAAAAATTTCCAAGTCCGAGATGGTGGATAAAATGTACAGTCTTTTATTATGGAATGCATATTTTGGTTATTTCGCCGGTAGCTAAGACTTATAAATTATTTTTGGGTCAAAATATAATTGCATTATTTCTAGCTCATATTATAGTGCCAGCTATTTGTATCACATTGTTGGCAGTTATAGCAATGATTGTACGAAAATTTATACCTGAAATATGGAAAATAATGATAGGTGGAAGGAGTTGATTTAATGAATAAAAAACACGCATATTTAATAATGGCACATAATGATTTTCAAATTTTGATTGAAATATTAAAAGAATTAGATCATGAAAGAAATGATATATTTTTACATATTGACAAAAAAACATTAGAATTTCCAGAACAAAAAATAAAGAATGCTGTAAAAAAGGGAAGACTTTTTTTAGTTCCTCGAATGAGCGTCTTTTGGGGTGGGTATTCTCAAATTGAATGTGAATATAGATTGATGCAATATGCAGCCAATAAAGGAAATTATGCTTATTATCATATGACAACGGGAGCGATATTTCCACTTAAAAGTCAAAAAGAAATATTAGAATTCTTTGATGAACATGCAGGCTATGAATTCATTGGTTATGATAATTCTGATGACTATAGTGGTAGAGTAAAAAAATATAATATTTTCAATGAAATAGGAAAAGCAACGACAAAAATAGATCAATTAAAAGCTTTTTGTCGTAATAAATTTAGAGGCTTTCAGGGAAAAGTTGGTTTTGTGTATAGACCAGCAAGAGGCATAGAATTTAAAAAAGGATTTGTATACTGGTCATTAACAGAAGATGCTATTAAATATGCATTAGAGAAATATAAATGGGTAAGAAAAGTATTTAAGCATTCTTTTTGTGGTGATGAGCTATTTATGCAAACTATTATTTATAATTCTGAATTTAAAGAAAAAATATATGATTATAAAGATGAGTACAGAAGTTGCATGAGATATGCGAAACCAGCTCAATCATGGAGTCCGCAATTTAGTGGATCTTCAATTAAACAAGCTAATCAATTTGAAACAGGAATTTGTTCAGATGATATAGAAAAATGTTTAAAGAGCAATATGTTGTTTGGGTTTAAATTTGTTGGAGAAACAGGACTAGATGCAATTAAATGTTTACGTAAATTAAGAAAGTAGAGGTATAAAAATGAAAATAGGAATTCTGACATTTCAAGCATCACATAATTGTGGTTCAATGTTACAAGCATATGCATTGCGAGAAGTTCTTGCAAGAAAATATAAAGCCGATGTAGAATTAATTAATTATTCTAATTATGTATCAAGATGTATGTATGGATATATTGATACAAGGCTAAAAAAAAGTTCTATTCAAAGAAATATTGAAACATTTACACATTTGAAAGCTGTTGGCGAAAGCAGAAAGTGGTATAATGATTTTTCAAATAAATATTTAGTTAAAAGTGATAAATATTGTAAAACGCCAGAAGATTTGAAAAAAATAGCGAAACAATATGATTTATTAATAGCAGGTGGAGATCAAGTATGGAATGTACGATGCCAAGATGCAGGAAAAGAATTCTATTTAAATTTTGCAAAAAACATTAGGAAAGTTGCATATTCTCCTAGTTTAGGTGGTTCCAATATTTTAAAGTATGCTGATGATTTGGAGGCATATAAAAATTATTTATTAGATTTTGAAAAGATTTCGGTCAGGGAACCAAATGGAAAGAAATGGCTGGAGAAATTAACAAATAGAGAAGTGCCGATTATTTGCGATCCAACAATGTTATTGACAGAAAAAGAATGGATAACATGGCTTCCGGTTCCGGAAATAAAAGAAAAATATATTTTTAATTACGCTTTTTATCACAATAGATCAGAAACAAATGAAATATTGCAAAAAATATCAGAAAAAACCAATATGCCTATTTATGTAATGGATTATAAATCATACGATTATTATAAATTATCAAAATATGGAATAAAAAAATACGAAATGTCTGGTCCATTGGCTTTTTTAGGATTGATGAAAAATGCTTCATTAGTAATGACTCAGTCATTTCATGGAACATTATTCTCAGCATTATTCAATAGGAATTTTTGGTCTTATGACTGTGAAGGACAGCACAATCCAGAAGATGATCGAGCTATTGCGATATTAGATCAATTAGGATTAAAAGAACGCTATCAAATGGTAGATGATTTGTTAAAACTGGATATTATGGAAAAAATTGATTATGAACCGGTAAATAAGAGGATTGAAGAGTTTAGAAAAATTTCCTTTGAATATATTGATTCTTTTATGGGATGCTAGGAGAGAGCTAGTGAAAAAATTACAATATAGAATAAAAAGTATGAAATCAGCAACAGCAGCAAAAGAATTATCATGGATGATGATTATAACAATTATTACACAGTTCATTTCAGTATATAAATCTGCAATTATAGCTGCTAATTTTGGAGCATGTGTAGAACTGGATGCATATAATTTTGCCAATAATTTGTCTACTTTTTTTCTTACGTTTGTGAGTACAGGAATTACAACTGTCGTCCTTCCAGCATATGTTAAAAAGTTAGATAAAAAAGCAGTAGACACATTTTTAACAGTGGTATTTGGTGTAACAGGACTTCTTCTGGTGATTACTTATTTATTGAGGGGGAACTTAGTTGATTGGTTAACATCTAGGGATTCAACATTCAGAACGTATGTATGCTCAACCATGTTATTAACTATTTGGATACAGGCTTTACCTGCTATATTAGGAGTGACTGCAGCTTTTTATCAGTGTATAGGAAGGTTTAATTTGCCCAAAATTATTTTGTTGATTTCTAATGTAGGAACAACTGCGTTACTTATATTTTTAAAAGAATTTGATTTGTATCAATATTTATATATTCTTTTAGGTGGAGCTGTTTTTCAATTTGTGGTAGATTTAATATGTGCAATACATTTAGGCTTTAGATTTAAATTAGAATTTCAATTCAAAAATAGTACATATAAATCTATGATGCATATATTTTTACCGACACTTTTTAGTACAGGAATATACAAAATAAACACAATGATTGACTCATTAATATCATCAAATGTTGGAACGGGACAATTAACAATATTGTCTTATTCAAATACAATTGTAGGAATGGTTAATGTATTAATTATAGGAAACTTGATTACATATGTTTACCCTAAAATTGTAGAAGCAGTTTCAAATAAAAAAGAAAAAGGACAAAGAACACTATGGAACTACACTATTGTATTTCATATAGTAGTGTGTCTGGTCTTGGTAGGATTTATTTCTGTTGGCAGAGAATTTATTGGACTTTTATATGAGCATGGAGAATTTTCTGCATCAGCAGCGACAGCGGTTTATTTATGTATGAGTATTTATATGTTTGATCAGCAGAATAATATTGTAAGAGATTTGATATACAGGTATTTTTTCGCATATGGAGACACCAAAATAACTGTAAAGAATGGAATTGTAACAAGTGTTACAAATATAATATTTAGTTTTATACTGTCATATTTTTGGGGAGTATATGGAATTATATTAGGAACATATGTAGCGGGTGTGGTTTCACTGATTTCTATTATATTTAGAATGAAAAAAAGATATGGTTTTGAAGTAGATATACGAACTGTATTAATGAAATTTGGAAAAACAGAATGTGTGGTGATATTAACAATTATTATAGTTATTAGTGTTAAACATATAATGCCTGATTTTTCATATATTGTTAGTTTTTTGATATATGGAATAATGAGTGTTTTAGTATATAGTGGAGGCATTTTAATATTTCATAAAAAAGAAATTTTAGGAAGACTGAGGGAAGAATAAATATTTTATAAAAAGGAAAGAAAAATGGGAAAATATTTTGGAACAGATGGCTTTCGAGGAGAAGCCAATAAGAATTTAACAGCAGATCATGCGTATAAAATCGGGCGTTTTTTAGGTTGGTATTATGGTGAATTAAAGAAGCAATCAGGTGATGATACACCGGCTCGTATTGTAATTGGAAAAGATACTCGCCGTTCAAGCTATATGTTTGAATATTCTTTAGTCGGAGGTCTGGTGGCATCTGGGGCAGATGCCTATCTCCTCCATGTGACAACAACACCATCTGTTGCCTATGTTGCACGAGTAGATGAATTTGATTGCGGTATTATGATTTCAGCAAGCCATAATCCATACTATGATAATGGAATCAAGTTAATTAATGGCAATGGTGAAAAGATGGATGAAGATACAATTTCTTTGGTAGAAGCATACCTTGATGGCAATTTGAATGTATTTGGCAAAGATTATGTAGAGATTCCATACGCTCATCGGGACAGAATTGGATGTACAGTAGATTATGTTTCTGGAAGAAACAGATATGTGGGTTATCTGATTTCTCTTGGTGTTTATTCATTTAAGGGTATGAAAGTGGGACTTGATTGTGCCAATGGTAGTTCATGGAATATTGCCAAAGCAGTATTCGATGCATTGGGAGCAAAAACATATGTAATTAATGCAGATCCAAATGGCACCAATATTAATACAGATGCCGGTTCCACTCATATTGAGGGATTGCAGAAGTTTGTAGTCGAGAAAGGACTGGATGTTGGTTTTGCCTATGATGGAGATGCAGATCGTTGTCTTTGCGTAGATGAAAAGGGAAATGTAGTCGATGGAGACGCAATTCTTTATGTCTATGGAAGATACATGAAGGAACGTGAGAAATTGATTACAAATACTGTTGTTACAACAGTGATGTCCAATTTTGGACTTTATAAAGCTTTTGACGAGTTGGGAATTGGTTATGCCAAAACGGCTGTTGGCGATAAATATGTTTACGAGTATATGCAGAAAAATGGTTGCCGACTTGGAGGGGAGCAGTCGGGGCATATTATTTTCTCAAAATATGCTTCAACAGGGGATGGTATTCTTACCAGCCTTAAAATGATGGAAGTTATGATGGCAAAGAAAATGAAAATGAGTCAGCTCACAGAGGATTTACATATCTATCCACAGGTTCTTGTAAACGTTAAAGTAAAAGATAAAGCAGTTACACAGGCTGATAAAGACGTTCAGGATGCTGTAAAGAAAGTTGTTGATGCATTAGGAGATACTGGACGTATTCTTGTTAGAGAATCAGGTACAGAGCCTTTAATTCGTGTAATGGTAGAAGCTGAAACTGAGGAGATATGTAGAAAACATGTTGATAATGTTGTATCTGTAATTAAAGAAAAAGAGACACGCTAAGCGAAAAAGGGAGTAAATAATTATGTGTGGAATTGTTGGATTTACAGGAAGAGAACAGGCAGCACCTATTTTATTAGATGGACTGTCCAAGTTAGAGTATCGAGGATATGATTCGGCAGGAATTGCTGTTCGTGATGGTGAGAATCCAGTTGATATTGTGAAAGCAAAGGGGAGACTTAAGATCCTTGCTGAGAAAACAAATGATGGTAAGGCAGTAATTGGTTCATGTGGAATTGGTCACACCAGATGGGCAACTCATGGAGAACCATCGGAAAATAATGCTCATCCTCATAGAAGTGATAATGGAAATATTGTAGCAGTACATAATGGCATTATTGAAAATTATCAGGAATTAAAAGAAAAGCTTGTGAGAAAAGGGTATACATTTTATTCCGATACAGATACAGAAGTTGCAGTCAAACTTATTGATTATTATTATACAAAATATGAAGGAACTCCAGTAGATGCAATTAATCATGCTATGGTTCGTATTCGTGGTTCTTATGCTTTGGCAGTAATGTTTAATGAATATCCAGAAGAAATATATGTTGCAAGAAAAGATAGTCCGATGATTCTCGGAGTAGAAGATGGGAAATCTTATATTGCGTCTGATGTACCTGCTATCTTAAAATATACAAGAAATGTGTATTATATTGGTAACATGGAGATGGCTCGTGTAAGAAAAGGCGAAATTACTTTCTATAATCTTGATGGAGATGAAATTGAGAAAGAATTAAAAACTATTGATTGGAATGCAGAAGCAGCAGAAAAAGCTGGATATGAGCATTTTATGATGAAAGAAATCCATGAACAGCCAAAGGTTGTAGGTGATACAATTAATTCTGTTGTGAAAGAGGATTTTATTGATTTATCAAATGTGGGGCTTTCTGAAGAAGATATAAAAGAAATCAGTCAGATTTATATTGTTGCGTGTGGATCAGCTTATCATGTTGGTATTGCAGCACAGTATGTAATTGAAGACTTAGCAAAAATTCCAGTTCGTGTAGAACTTGGTTCTGAGTTCCGTTATAGAAATCCATTGCTTGATAAGAATGGTCTGGTAGTAGTTATAAGTCAATCTGGAGAAACAGCAGATAGTTTAGCAGCACTTCGGGAAGCAAAGGAAAAAGGAGTACGAACATTAGGAATTGTAAATGTAGTTGGATCATCTATTGCCAGAGAAGCTGATTCAGTATTTTATACTTTGGCAGGACCTGAAATTGCTGTCGCTACAACAAAGGCTTATAGTACACAGCTTGTTGCAACTTACGCTTTGGCAATCCAATTTGCAAAAGTTCGTGGAGAAATTTCAGAAGAAAGATATGTTGAACTTATTGAAGAAGTAAAGACTTTGCCAGAAAAAATTGCAAAGATTTTAGAAGATAAAGAACGTATTCAATGGTTTGCATCAAAACAGGTAAATGCTCATGATGTATTCTTTGTCGGAAGAGGCATTGACTATGCAATTTGTATGGAAGGTAGCTTAAAGATGAAAGAAATCAGCTATATTCATTCGGAAGCGTATGCTGCCGGAGAATTAAAACATGGAACGATTTCTTTAATTGAAGATGATATTTTAGTAGTCGGGGTATTGACTCAGCCAGAACTGTATGAAAAAACTATTTCCAATATGTTAGAATGTAAGAGCCGAGGAGCATATTTGATGGGATTGACTACTTTTGGAAAATATAATATTGAAGATACAGCAGATTTTACAGTTTACATTCCAAAAACAGATCCACTTTTTGCAACATCACTTGCAGTAATTCCATTACAGTTACTGGGATACTACATCAGTGTGGCTAAAGGATTAGATGTAGATAAACCAAGAAATCTGGCTAAGAGCGTGACAGTAGAGTAAGCATTACTCGGAGAGGAGAGGCATCATGGCAATATTAGTAACAGGTGGTGCAGGATATATAGGAAGCCATACATGTGTAGAGTTGTTGGAAAATGGGAAAGAAGTTGTAGTGCTTGATAATTTAAGCAATTCCAGTGAAGAATCATTGAACAGAGTAAAAAAGATTACTGGTAAAGAAGTAAAATTTTACAAAGGCGATATCTCAGATACTTCTATTTTAGATACAATATTTCAGAATGAAAATATTAAGTCCTGCATTCACTTTGCAGGTTTAAAGTCTGTAGGAGAATCGGTTGCAAAGCCATTAGAATATTATCAGAATAATATTGCTGGAACATTAACCCTTTTACAGAAGATGAGACAATATGATGTAAAGAATATTATATTTTCCTCGTCTGCAACAGTATATGGTGATCCTGCATTTGTTCCAATTACAGAGGATTGTCCTAAAGGGCAATGTACGAATCCTTATGGTTGGTCAAAATCTATGTTAGAGCAAATTCTTATGGATTTACATAAAGCAGATTCAACATGGAATGTTATTTTACTTCGGTATTTTAACCCGATAGGGGCACATAAAAGTGGACTTATGGGAGAAAATCCAAATGGAATCCCTAATAATTTAATGCCGTATGTAACGCAGGTTGCAGTGGGAAAATTGAAAGAACTCGGCGTGTTTGGAAATGATTACGATACACCTGATGGAACCGGGGTTCGTGACTATATTCATGTAGTTGACTTGGCTAAGGGACATGTAAAGGCACTTCAGAAAATTGATGAAAACTGTGGACTTAAAATTTACAATCTTGGAACTGGAAAAGGTTACAGTGTATTAGATATCGTAAAGAATTTTGAAGAAGCAACTGGAATGAAAGTTCCATATGCAATTAAAAAGCGTCGTCCGGGCGATATTGCTACTTGTTATTGTAATCCAGGAAAAGCGGCAAAAGAATTGGGCTGGAAAGCAGAAAATGGTATCAAGGAAATGTGTGAAGATTCTTGGAGATGGCAAAAGAATAATCCAAATGGATATGAGAATTAAAAATTAACTTGAAAAATGATTTTTCGCTGTATATTATAGGAAGGAAATGGTACAATGGTAACCAAAGCGATTGAGATATTGAACAGCATTATAAAAAATGTACTATCTGCATTGTACCAGCCTTTCTGGGCAGCGATTCTTCTTGCGTTTCTAGCAATGTTCCTGTATTTGTATGCAAAAGAACATGAATGGAAGAAGAACGATTTTGTTAGAAATATGTTTGCAACATGGTGGAGAGCATTTAGAAGTTCTTCAAATTTTCGCCGGACATTTTTATTAGCTTTTTATACAGCAATGATATTACTCCGAACAGTTTTAAATCGTGAGATATGGTTTGATCCACTTGGAAAGCTTTTTGGTGGATGGGGACTATACGAAGATGGACAGTTTACAACAGAATCTATAGAAAATTTCATGTTATTTGTTCCATTTTCTATTTTACTATTGTGGGCATTTCAAAAAGAATTACTTGATGAATCTGAGAATATTAGATTTGGAAAGACCGTTTGGGAAGCCACAAAAGTTGTAGCAGTATTTTCTTTTCTGATAGAATTTACTCAGCTATTATTCCATCTTGGAACATTTCAAATATCAGATCTAACCTATAATACACTTGGTGGAGCAGTAGGCGGTGTCATCTATTATTTGGGATATTATCGAAAGCAAAAAAATAAAACAAAAAACAGAGAAAGGCTATCGTAGCATTAGAGGGATAGCAGGGAATCCTCTGTTTTAGGTACAAGATGATTGGATTCACATGGAAATAGGAGTTGAAAATGGCAGGAAGACCAAAAAAGAAACCAGAATATAATCCAGAACTTCAATTTAATCATTTTCTTCAAGAGTTAAGAGCTGCCTATGAAGAAGCAGATTCTTTAAGATCGCTGGCAGATGAGCTAAATATTAGTCTGCTTAAACTCCGTAAGCTACTTATTACTGCCGATGTGTTCACATCAGATATATGTACAGAAATCAATGCTCTACATCAGTCAGGAAAAAAGATTCCGGAGATTATGAAACTCACAGGTCTTTCCAGAGCATCGGTTCATTCCTATCTGCCCTACACTAAGGGACTTTATAATGCAGCAGAGATAAGTCTAAATGCGGAGCGATGCCGGACATATAAGAATAGACAAGAGCAGGTTCGGCTTCTACAGGAAATACCATCAGAGGAAAATCTGTGGCAGGCTGTGATTGCATTTCAGGATTATCCATTTAAAACGGCAACAGGATTACCGTTTCGGTATAAATTAAAGGTTGGTAAAAACGGAGAGTATAACAGAGAGCTGATGATAGATCGTAGAGAGAAAAGTAAGAGTCTTTCCTGGAGTAGTGTGGTGCTGGCATTTGAAAATAGTAAGAGGATTTCAGAAGAAGTGAAGAAACCGAAAGCACTTGGAGATATTAGAGGAGTTTCATATATTTATTCGATACTATGGCGATTTGGCTTGATCAGAGTGCCGGAAGCAATAGAGAAGAAAATGGGAAAGCAGAGATGAATCCCTGCTTTATTTCCTGCGAGTGATTAGATTAACATGGATATTACAGGGCTTCTTGCAAAATAGAAAATGCATCAATGATTCCTTGTTTGTAGGCAATCCGTATATATTCTATAGATGCAATGTTTTCTGCTGTGATAGCGGCATCAACCGCATCCCATTGTTGGGGAGTTAGATTTAGATCTTGCATTTTTTCATTGGCTTTATTACAGTTTTTCTGAGCTTTTTGATATTTTTTATCTTGTCTGAGTGCGTCAGGTAATCCTGTTTCCATGCGAAAAGAGGCAAGCTGATCGAGAATACTTTCTGATGATGACAGAGTGTTTTTAGCATTATGAATGAAATATTCTGTGAGTGCTTTATAGAGATTCTTTTTTAGTTTCTGTTCTTTTTTGCTCATTAGATAAATTCCTCCCTTAAGGTTGTGCAAGTAAATAACGGTATAACGTTAATTTATCATCAGTTTGCGGAAATGTCAACGGCACACCGTTAATAAACGAAAGGGAAATCCTTTATACTGAATATATATTGTGATTTAAGGAGAATTTACATGACGTATTCAGATGCCATAATAAAGAGATTAAGTGACTTGTGTGCTGACAGAGGGATAACAATAAACAGACTTGCAACATTATCGGGGATTACACAATCAACAATCAACAGCATGATGAATGGAGAAACAAAGAATCCTAAACTGAAAACTTTGCGTAAGATTGCCATGGGCTTAAATATGACTGTTTCTGAATTGCTGGATTTTCCAGAAATGAATGAAATGGAGTTCGAAGATGAATGAAAGAAAATATGTTCGATAAAATTTGGAAAATGTATTGACTTACGTATATATGTTCGGTATAATACAGCTATCAGAAACGTATCGTTTCCGATAGAAAGGTAAGGTGAAAAGATGCGGCATAAGAGCGAAAAGTTAATGCAGCAGATATTGAATTACGCTGAGAAGTTTTTATTGCTGAATCATCGTTCACCTTATACCAGCGAAATTGCAGATGCGCTCGGTATAGTCAAGAGTACAGTATACAGATACCTCGTTGAGATGAACGAAAGAGGAATGTTGAGCTACCATAACGGGGAGATTGTTACTGAGAGGACGGAGAAGTTATCTCCGGATACAAAACCGGCGGCGGTGCTTGGATCAGTGTCCTGTGGTATGCCGCAGCTTGAGGAGGAATATGTAGAAGAATATGTTTCTCTGCCGGTTTCACTATTTGGAGATGGAGAGTTCTTTATCTTGCGGGCGAATGGAGATTCTATGACTGGAGCAGGTATCCATAGTGGAGACATGGTTGTTATCCGGAAGCAGAATACAGCTTCAGATGGTGATATCGTTGTTGCCCTGGTGGAGAATGAATCGACATTGAAGCGGTTTTTTCTTGATACGGAAAGAAGGTGTGTACATTTACATCCGGAGAATCCGAAGTATCCGGAAATTTACACGCAGAATTGCAGTATTCAAGGTGTTGCTGTTCATGTGATTAAGTCATTGCAAAAGTGATGACAGAGTGACAGCAGCAGGTGTAAGTTGCGATGAGATTGTCAGAGCAGATCCCAGTGAAAACAGGATATAACAGGTGGCATGGCTCGATGCTGCGGAATCACCTGTTATTTACTCATCAACGGTTTTCAATTTCCCTTATCCGTTTGAGTGATAGTATGTGTAGATATTACTTGGAGGATTGATTGATGAGCGAAGAAGATGTATTAGTTGTAACCTGCCCGGTATGTGGCAAAGTAACTCAGAAAAGTATTTTTACCTATTCAGAAGTGAGATGTCAGCGATGCCACAGAGATCTGACGGCATTTGCAGACCTTGGTGTTGTAGTTGGCATTGATATGAATAAGAAGCGTTCTAAGGAAGATGTAGACCGTCTGGAGCGTTATATGACACATCTGGTAGGTGTGATTCGGAACTGTAAGAGTTCTGATTGAATGACAGCATGGATGGTCAGAAGAGAATATTGGATGCAAAGAATGAGAATATTTATGAACTGTAAGATTGGACAGCAGAATCCTCAGATGCAGCGTAGATATTCAAGAGTTTGCTGAACGTGTTGGAGATGGCACAGAATCATCAGGAACCCGGCAAAACATATGCAGCTATCTGTAAAAAGACAGGAATATTGTCTTTATACAGAAGAAGCATGATGTTTTGCCGTTTTTTTATGTTTAAAAATGGAAATTTATGTGAAAAAACTGTGTATTTGTGGACAAAAAGATTTCAAATGTGTTAAAATTCATTTGCATTAATCGTAACAATTATTTGACTTCACAGACATTTAGAGGTTCGATACTTTTGGTTTATTTCGTTTGATACAGGTGTAGTGTCCTGCCGGAATAAACGGTAAATGTATTTTACACAGACATCATAGGCAGAGGATGACAGAAGTTGTGCCTAATCAAGCCTATGATGCATGGAATGTAAAATCTTTGCTGTTTATTCCGGTTTTTTTGTTCTCAGAAGATTATGTCAGAAAGGGGGTATTGCACGATTTGAAAGAGATACGATCAGAAGAACGGATTGCCTTTGGAAATTCGCTGAGCGAGAAGCGTAGAGAAAGTGGTCTTTCTCAGGAAGAACTGGGACAGATCATTGGCAAAAGTTCTAATGCAATATCCCGATATGAGAATGCAGAGAACACTATGGATGTACATACTTTTGCAAAGACAGTGAATGCCTTGAAAATAAGCCCGTATGAGTTGTTATTAGAATTGGAAGAACCGGAGAGAAATCCAGAAGTCGTATCTCTGATCTTTGAACTGGGGAGGCTGGAACATAAGAAACAGAAAGTGGTACTGGAAACAATGAAAGCGATGATAAACAGTCTGTCCTCAATGGAATAGAAAATTTTATGCCGTTGCAGATTCTTTTTTATGAAGAGTTTGCAGCGGTATTTTTTTGTTTTTTACAGGTTCCACAGATGTGTGGTGGAAAGCATAAAGATTCCCCACATCTGATGAGGTATAGCAAAAATGTTTATTTTATAATCATTTCATCAACAGCAGACAGGCTGATAAGAACAGGAGGACAGAAGATGACACTGGAAGAAGAACTGAGATTTCGCCGGATGTGTCCCTATGATGCTTTTGGAGATTACTCGGATGTATTGAAGGAAATTCGTCAGAAAGAGAAGGAGAAAAAGACGGATACCGTATCAGTAACAAATAGAAATAAATAAGACTGGATAAATATGGTGTAACACTTATGTCATAGGTTTCCATAGAGAAGGCAGCAGGCTGGAACTTCGGTTCCGCTAATAAAAAAAATTAGCGGAATCGGGGTCTATTTAGCTTAGCTGCCTTTCTTTTTGCCACCGATTCAGCAGGAAAGGTGGCAAATTATGCTGACATTAAGAGATTTAAAGAAAATGATCCAGACACCGGAGAAGAACGAAAAGATACCTACGGATAGGCTACTGAAGGAGAAAAAGATTCCTGTAGTTGTTTCTAAGAAGATTGGAAATGGAGAGGGCATGGCACTGGTAACTGTGTTCCAAAATGGGTATGCGATGTATCAGACAGCAGGAAGAGTAACGGTTTTTCCGGTGAGTAGCTGTCGATATGAGTATGAATCGGTAATGAACGGAAAAACAGTCCGGATGGAAGAAAGTTTCTTTGATGAAAAGGAATGGTATCTGAGTCTGTTAATGATCGGGGAGGACCGTATTGTCAGCAATAGTTTAAGTCGTGACCGTAACCATAAATGTTTTTCTTATCATGCGATTGCAGAAGATTATGGGGAGCTGGAAGACAAACTTACAAAAATAGAGGAACAGGTCAGTCAGGAGCAGATGGTTGAACTGCTGATGAGTGTATTGACGGAAAAACAAAAGGAGATATTGAAAAAGGTTTACTGGGAACAGAAAACGCATAAGCAGATTGCGAGTATGTATGGAATGAGCAGAAGCAGCGTGTCTGATGCAGTGCATAAAGCATTAATGAAAATATCCAGGAGTTTTGATGAAAATGGAGAACCGAGATGATTTTGAGAAAAAAATAAAAAAATTTCAATTTTTGCCGTCCAAACACCCTCTGAAACTTGCAATTAGTGGAGAGGTAAACATCTGAAAGAAAATCTTTAAGATAATCCCAATCCGGCGAACCTTGATAATTGAATAAAAGGTCAGAAGGGAGCGGATGCTCAGTTACGCATTCTGCGACCAGCAAAAGTTTTCTTCTGATCGGAAAATGCTCAATCCTTATTTTTGTTATGCCCGGTTCGCCGGGCGATGACAGTAGACTATGCGCCGGAACTTGTGCATGATGCAGGCTCCGGCGTATGACTGTGCTGTTATCAGAAGTGATGTTCGCACAAATAATTTAAAACGGAGTGATGCTTATGATTGTATCAGACAGGTGAAAACCTGTAAATCAGTAACAGAAAAATAAAACAAAGTGAGGTATTGAGAAATGAAAGGATCTTGGAAAAGAGTAATGTCTGGTGTGCTGTCTGTTCTTACGATTGCAACCACAGTATTTCAGCCGATTACAACTTATGCAGCGGAACCGGATAATACGGCTTCTTCTTTTGAATCTCAGTATCCGGAACTGGAAACGGTGAAGGATAAACTGGCAGAGGATGAGATTGTGACAGCCAATGATTATACGGTGGAATATGGTTCTGATTTTGACATCAAAGTTGATTTTTCCGGTATAGAGGGAATTAATGATGCTAAGGTAAAGATAGAACTTTATGAAGCGAAGAATGAAGCAGGTGAAGATTTTGATACAGGCAGGGCAGATACTTATAAAGCAGTTTATAAAGTAGAGCCAGTTAGTGGAAATCCGTCTTATCGTGTCAGCAGAAATGTGACAGTAAGGGAAGCGGAAACGGAAGCCGTAACAATGTCAAATACTTCTGAGAATACTACGGGTGAAGGTAATGCCGGAGAAACGGAGGATATTGGAACTGCAGATGATGAAGAGACGGACAGGCAGACAGAAACAGAAGTAGTGACTGATCTCACAGAAGAATCAGAAACAACAACAGACGAAGAAACTGGACTGACAGTTTCTGATGTGATGGAACAGGCTGACGAAGAAGGGATTGACCTTTATTCCTTAGATGAAGGGGAATCAGTTACTTTTATGGCAAGGGTAGCATCTACGACAAGCACCAAGAAAGTAACAGTGACAAGAGGAGCCTGCTATCAGTATTCTGATTATGGTTACGGAAGTTATCTGACTTATCAGTACACTGTAAAGTTTGGAAGTGTTTCTGCTACTGCTTACTGTATTCAGCCGGAAAAATCCAGTCCAGGAAGTGGAACTTATGATATTACCAAGCTGAGTGATGGTAAGAAACTTGCGAAAGTCTGCTATTACGGAACAAAGGCATCCGGTGATGATGGATTTTTTACAGAAGAGAATGGCTATGGAAATCTGAGTACAGGAGCAAGATTTATCCTGGTGCATCTGGCAGCATCTTATGCTAACAGCGGAGATTCTGCGTTTTCCGGTGCAAGCAGTAAAGCAAAAACACTTGCTATGAAACTGTACAATTACTGTATTTCGCAACCAAATATTCCGGATGTTGAGATGAGCTTTTCAGATGCGAATGTGACTGCCTATGTGGATGGCAGCAGCCAGAGGACAAAGGAGATTACTTTTAAGGCAGATGAACTGCAAAGTATCACAATGAAACTTCCAAGTGGAGTAAAGCTTCATAATGTGACAACAGGAAAGACAAGCAAGGCAGGAGAATCCGTAGTGATCAGTGGCGGAACAAAGTTCTATCTGTCTGCACCGCTTACTCAGGTAAGTGATGTAGCAGGAAGCTGGTCTATCACAATGAAAGGAAGTATCACAAAAGATTATTCTGCTTATAAGATCAGTACCGGTTCTGGTTCACAGGATCTGGCATTGGTGTTTGGTGAGGGTGTCGATGATGAAAAGTATGTGGATTTTAAAGTGACATGGGTACAGTATGCCAGTGTGAAAGTCATTAAAAAGGATTCCAAAGCAAATGCAAAACTGTCCGGAGCTGTATTTGGATTATACAGTGATGCAGATTGTAAGAATCTGATTACAAAACTGCCTGCAACGGATGCGAATGGAGAAGCATCTGCACAGATCGTTAAGACACAGGATACCGTTTATTTGAAAGAGATTACTGCACCAAGCGGTTATCGTATTAATGCTACAGCCTACAATGTGAAGCTGGAAGTCAGCAAGACGACTACGGTAACTGTTCCGGATGAAGAACAGCTTGGACAGCTTACTGTATATAAAGAGGGTGAAGTTCTCACAGGTGCAGATGTGACAGAAAACGGAACAACATTCCGATATGAAAAACGCCGACAGAAAGGTGCTGTTTATAATGTTTATGCCGGAGCAGATATTACAACTGCTTATGGTACAAAAGTTTACAGTAAAGGTGATCTGGTAAAGGAGAATCTGACAACAGATTCCAATGGTGCTGTGATTCTTAAAAATCTGCATCTTGGTACATATGTTGTAAAGGAAGTACAGGCTCCGTCCGGTTTTTATAATGCAGGGGAAGAAAAGACAGTAAAACTTGCTTATGCAGGACAGAATGTAGAAGTGGTATTTTCTGAAACAACTTTTACGAATGACAGACAGAAAGCAGAAGTTATTGTGACAAAGCAGGATAAGGATACAGAAAATCCTCTGAACGGAGGTATTTTTGGAATTTATGCTGCCAGTGACATTACAAATGTGGACGGTACTGTAGTTGCAAAGAAAGGCACACTGATTGAAAAGGCAACCACTGGAACAGATGGAAAGGCAAAATTCAATGCAGATCTTCCGCTTGGATTTTCCTATGAAGTTAAGGAAGAACAGGCTCCAACAGGATATGTGAGAAATACGGAAGATGTTTACCAGTTTGCTTTTTCATATACAAACGATAAGGAAGCAAAGGTGACATTTAACCATACTTTTAAAAATGAACGTGTGACAGCAAAGATCTCTTTACAGAAGCTGGATGCAGAAACAAAGAAAGCAGTTCCGCAGGGAGATGCGACTCTGGAAAAAGCAGTTTATGGACTGTATGCCAGAGAGAACATTGTCCATCCGGATGGTGCAACCGGTGTGATGTATAAAGCAGGAGATCAGGTGGCAACACTTACTACGGATGAAAATGGACAGGCTTCCGTCAGCGGGCTGTATCTTGGAAGTTATTATGTGAAAGAGATTACACCACCAACCGGTTATCTGGCAGATGAGAATGAATATGACCTTTCCTGTGATTATGAGGGGGATATGACTGCTGAGGTGAAGCGTGAGTGTACTTCGCTGGAACAGGTAATGAAACAGCCATTTCAGATCATCAAAGCAGCCAATAATGGAAAGACCGATGCGGATTTACTGAAAGGGGCAGGATTTAGTGCTTATCTGGTATCTTCTCTGAAGGTGAAAGAAGATGGCAGTTATGATTTTGATTCTGCAAAACCAGTAGTGATCGGAGATAATGGTGCAACGGAAATCTTTACAGATGAAAAAGGATATGCCTGCAGTATTGCAATCCCATATGGAACATATGTAGTGCGTGAAACAACAACACCGCATAATTATACTCCGGTAGATGATTTTACAGTCAGCATTACAGAAAATAATCCAAACACACCGCAGACATGGCGTGTGCTTTTAGATGATGAATTTGAAGCCAAACTGAAAATTATCAAAAAGGATGATGAAACAAAGAAAGCGGTACTCCAGAAAAATACAGAGTTCAAAATCTATAACATGGACACTGGAAAATATGTGGAGCAGGTAACGACTTATCCGACTACTGTGAAGCATAAGTCTTATTTTACAGATGAGGATGGATATTTGATCCTTCCACAAAATCTGAAAATCGGGCATTACCGCATTGAGGAAGTAAATGCACCTTATGGATATACGCTCAATGAGAATTACTATGAGGTTGATGTGGATTCCAATACAGCATATCAGATGGACGGTACTTCCGGGGATGTGATCATCGAGGTTTCCTATGAGAATCATCCGGTAAAGGGTGAATTGAATATTGTGAAAAAAGGTGAAGTTCTTGATGGTTTTAAAGACGATTTTACTTATCAGAGTGAGAATCTGGAAGGTGCAGTCTTTGAGGTTTATGCGGCAGAAGATATTTATACTGCGGATTTCCAGAAAGATGACAATGGAAACCGTATCTTAGAGTATGCTGCCGCAACACTGGTAGGAACGGTTACAACTGATAAAGATGGAAAGGCACAGATTGCGGATCTTCCTCTTGGAACTTATAAAGTTGTCGAAAAGACAGCACCAGATGGTTTTGTGTTAAATGAGGAAGCACAGACAGTTACTTTCTCTTATAAAGATCAGAATACAGCAGTGATCGAGCAGACAGCAGCCTTTGACAATGACCGTCAGAAGGTAGAAGTATCTGTTGTAAAAAAAGATGCAGAAACGGATGCGGTTGTTGCTGGTGCAGAGTTTGGTCTGTATGCGAAAGAGGATATTCTGGTACATGAAAATGTGCTTGTGAAAGCAGATACACTTCTTGGAAAAGCAGTAACCGATGAAGATGGCAATGCAGTCTTTGACCTTGACCTGCCATTTGGCAAATATTATATCAGAGAACTTGCAGCACCGGCAGGTTATGTATCTTCGGATGAAACACTGGATGTCACTGCGGCTTATCAGGGACAGGATGTGAAAGTAATAAAACTTGCATCTGAATTTAAAAATCAGCCGACCAAAATCACAGTGAAAAAATCTGACATCACAACAGGAGTTGAACTTTCCGGAGCAACACTGACAGTTCTCGATAAGGATAAAAATGTAATAGATACATGGAAATCTGTAAAGGGTGAGGAACATCTGATTGAGCGTCTGACTGTGGGTGAAACATATACTCTTCGTGAAGAAATGGCTCCTTATGGTTATCTGAAAGCGGAGGAGATTACTTTTACTGTAGAGGATACTGCTGAAATCCAGAAAGTGGAAATGAAAGATGATGTGCCGACTGGAACGCTGATTATCAATAAGAAGGGTGAATTTCTGGAAAAAGTATCTGCACTTGATTCTGTAGGTGGATGGCTCAGCCATTTATTTGAATATATTTCCGGTTCCCTGAAAGAAGTTACTTTTGAGGTTTATGCACTGGAAGATATTAAAGCTGCGGATGGTGAGAGTGAAGATTATTACAAGAAAGATGATCTGATAGCAACGATTACGACAGATGAAACAGGAGTAGCAAAACTGACAGATCTTCCACTTGGCAAATATTATGTCAAAGAAAAGGAAACGGCAAACGGCTATGTACTGGATGGTACAGCTCGTGAGATTGACCTGACATACCGGGATCAGGATACTGCCGAGGTAACTTATTCTTCCGACTGGCAGAATAACCGTCAGAAAGCGGAAGTAAAGGTGCTGAAAAAAGAAAAGGATTCTGACAGGGTACTGGAAGGTGCAGTGTTCGCTCTTTGCAATAAAGAGGACATTGTAAATGCAAATGGTGATGTCATTCTGAAAGCAGATACCGTTATTGAGGAGCAGGCTACGGACAAAGAGGGAAAACTGACATTTACGGCAGATCTTCCGATTGGTTACACTTACTATGTCAAAGAAACTTCCCCGGCACCGGGATTCGCAACAACGGATCAGGTACAGGAGTTTACTTTTGAATATGATGGTGCAGATAAGGAAACACGGTCTTATGAGTTTACCTTTGAAGATGAACCAACAGTTGTGGAGATTACAAAAACTTCTTTGACTGATGGAAAGGAACTGGAAGGGGCGAAACTGGAAGTGACGGATGAAGATGGCAAGGTGGTAGATTCATGGACTTCCGGGAAAGAGGCTCATATCATTAAAGAGCTTGTTGCAGGAAAGAAGTACACTCTGACGGAGACAAAACCGGCAGATGGCTATGTGACTGCGGAGAGTATTACTTTTACAGTAGAAAATTCTTCTAAAGCACAGAAAATCGAGATGAAGGATGATGTGACGAAAGTGCAGATTTCCAAAACGGATATTTCTGGGAAGGAACTTCCGGGAGCGAAGCTGACTATCCTTGACAAAGACGGAAAGGTCGTAGAAAGCTGGACTTCTGAAGAGAAAGCACACTATATCGAGATGCTTCCGATCGGAGAATATACACTTCGTGAAGAAACAGCACCGGACGGTTATCTGGTGGCAGAGGATGTGAAGTTCACTGTAAAAGATACCGGGGAAATTCAGAAAGTTGTGATGAAGGATGAAGCCAAACCGACGGAAACGCCAACGGAGACACCAACAGAAACTCCTTCTGAGACACCGGAAACAACGGAAACTCCATCTAGTACAATATCCACTGATGCACCAAAAACAGGGGATGACACCCAGGTGATGTTCTGGATTCTGCTTGCAGGATTAGGAATAATCGGATTTGGAACATCTGCGGTATATTTACGTAAAAAAAGGAAAAAATAAGTAACTGTAAGGTTTTGAAACAGGATAGGGGCATTTATGGGCAAAAACAGTTCATAAATGCCCTTTTTCATAACAGATATATCTGTGGAAAAAGCTGGTAGTGGCAGATTCACAGAAAAAGAAGAACAGGAGGAACAGATAAAATGAAAACAGTATTGATCGCTGCATCTGTTGCAGTGTTTTTGGTATATGGATTTGTCATGTACTGCTGTATCAAAGTAGGTGCAGAATCGGAGAAAGATTATGACAGACTGACAAAAGGTGAGGGAAAGGAAAATGGCGGTTAAGAATCATTGGAAGCCATGTAAGGGCTGTCCTTATGGCAAATATCATCCCTGCCTTGGATATTGTATTGCAAAAATACTGAAAGAAGTGAAGGAGCATCGGAACACCGGATAAAGACTGCATATTTCCTTACCATTATGGGGAGGAAGCAGAACAATATACTTTTTACCGGATTCCTAAAGTTCTTTTTACCAGTCCGAAGTTCAGAAAGTTGTCCTGTGAGGCAAAACTGCTGTATGGATTGTTACTTGACCGGATGCAGCTTTCTGTGAAGAACCGATGGCTGGATGCAGATGGAAAGGTTTATATCTATTTTTCCCAGGAACAGATTGCGGAAATGATGGGTTGTGGGCTGAAAAAGGTCGGAAGCCTGCTTGCGGAGCTTGACAGCAGAAAGGGAATCGGACTGATAACGAGGATACGGCAGGGTTTGGGAAAACCGGACAGAATTTATGTACGACGGTGCATCTGTGTAGATTTATCAGAAGGGAATATCCAGACACGTCAAAATGACATTTCTGGATATATCAAAATGACAGATACAGATATGTCCAAAGTGCCGGGTAATGATACTGATAAGAATAAGACTGAGATAAATGATACTGAGTATCTATCTTTTCTTTCTGCGGATGAGAGTGAAGAAAGCCGCAGGAAACAGATAGAAAGAGATGCGTATTACAAAATTATCTGTCATAACATCGGGTATGAATACCTGACAGAAGAATGTGACAGGGAGATGCTGGATGAGATTGTAGCATTGATGGTGGATGTTATCAGCTCAGACCGGGAATTTATCTGGATTGGCAGGGACAGGAAACCATTTGATGTGGTAAAGAGCCAGTTTTTAAAATTAAATGCGGAGCATATTCGGTTTGTGATGAAGTGCCTGAGAGAAAACACCAGTAAGGTAGTGAATATCCGGCAGTATCTTCTCACAGTTCTGTATAATGCACCGCTTACAATCAGCAATTATTATTCTGCACTGGTACAGCATGATCTGTATGGCAATGAAGATTAATTTTGTGTAAAGGAGTAGACGAAAATGAAAGAAAAGGATAAAGTGCTTCAGGCGTTATGTGATGGTCTGGGCGAAAAATATGAAATTATGATGATTGATCTGGAGCGTTGTATTTACAGAAATTTTGGAAATCGTTTTGAGGTAGAAGTCAGTGGAGTACATACAACCAAACAGCACAAAAAAGCAACGATTTATCTGTGGTGCATGGATGAGGCAAATGACCATGGATACATCATTAAAAAAGTTAGCGATGTTCCAAGAAATAGAATTGGCAAAACGGTTGAAGAATTGTATGAATACAGTGAAAACCTGATTAGTCAGGGATATGACTGTTATGAGAAGGTACAGGTTTATCTGAAAGAGCTGGCAAAGAAAGAACAAATTAAGAAAGAGGAGGACAACGGTGCAAGATGAAGTAAATGAAAAAACGGTGTCCCTGTGCATCCGAGGTGGAAAGATAACTGCCCAGTTGTTAAAAGCTGCCATGCGGAAGGCTCTTGCTCAGATGGAACAGGAGAAAGCTAAACAGAAGCAGCAGAGTAAAGTACAAAAACAGCGGGATGACAGGACGAAAGATAAATCCTATCGTGGAAAACAAACCATGGAGAAGCTGATGCGGCAGAATGTACAGCTTTCTAATATTGAAATTACTGATGGGAATATCAAATCTTTTGAACGGGTGGCGAAAAAGTATAGTATTGATTTCAGTCTGAAAAAAGATACAACAGCAAAACCGCCGAGATATTTTGTTTTCTTCAAAGCAAGGGATGCAGATGTCATGACCGCAGCATTTAAGGAATACACTGGTAAATCTCTCAATAAGACAAAGAAACCGTCTGTAAGGACAAAACTGAAGGATGCGATCACACAGGCGAAGGATAAGAACCGAGAACGGGAGAAAACGAAGCAGAAAGAAAAGGAGCCGACACTATGAACCGATTTCAGAAGATGCGTAAAGTATGCAAGGGGTATCTGGAGAGAATCCCGCCACTGCTTATGCAAGGCTTTCAATGGGGAGCTGACTGGCTGAGAGAAAAAATCTTAGATTTAGGGGAATATCTGAAAAGAAATTCCCTGCGGATACTGGCATTGAATACTCCTTATGTCATAATCTTTTATCTGGTAGATAAAGAAGCATGGCTGTATCAGTATTGTCAGGGAGATTCATCGGTGGAACGGCTGATGGTGCTGCTTTTGAATTTTCAAATGGCATTTACTTCTGTTCTGCCGAGCATAGAAAAGATGCCACTACTGGCAGGTTTTACCGGGGCATTGGCTGTAAAATTTCTGGTTATGATGAAGATGAAAAATGCCAAAAAGTTCCGACAGGGAGAAGAGTATGGTTCGGCAAGATGGGGAACTGCAAAAGACATTGCACCCTTCATCGACCCAATATTTGAAAACAATATTCTTCTTACTATGACGGAAAGGCTGACCATGAACAGCAGACCAAAGCTGCCGAAATTTGCAAGGAACAAGAACGTGATTGTAATCGGTGGCTCCGGTTCCGGTAAGACGAGATTCTATGTAAAGCCGAATCTGATGCAGATGGGAAAATACATCAGTTATGTCGTGACCGATCCCAAGGGAACGATTATCATTGAGTGCGGCATGATGTTAGTAAGGAATGGATATAAGATAAAAGTGCTGAATACCATCAACTTTTCAAAGAGTATGCACTACAATCCTTTCCATTACATCCGGTCAGAAAAGGATATTTTAAAATTGGTGAATACGATTATGGTAAATACGAAAGGGGAAGGCGAGAAGTCCAGTGAAGATTTCTGGAGTAAAGCGGAACGCCTTTTATACTGTGCTTTGATTGGTTATATCTGGTATGAAGCACCGGAGGAAGAACAGAACTTTGCGACACTGCTTGAATTTATCAATGCCAGTGAAACAAGGGAAGATGACGAAACCTTTAAAAATGCAGTGGATATGCTGTTTGAAGAACTGGAAAAAACAGAGCCGGAACACTTTGCGGTACGTCAGTATAAAAAATATAAATTAGCCGCCGGTGTTGTATGCTCTAAAAGACTTCTTAATCAAGCGGTTGGGAAGTCTCTTAGAACACACAACCTAAAACCGAAGAAAGGAGCGCAAGTTATGAGAAAAAACGAGAAAATCACAGCTCTTTATGAGCGATTGAGCCGTGATGACTTTGGCAAAGATGATGACCAACAGCGTGAGAGCAATTCCATTTCCAATCAAAAAGCTATGTTGGAGGAGTTCGCCGCACGGCAGGGCTTTACAAACATTGTCCATTTCACAGACGATGGCATTAGCGGCACCTGCTTTGACCGCCCCGGATTTTTGGCAATGATGAAAGAGGTTGAAGCCGGGAATGTGGAGTACCTGTGTATCAAGGACATGAGTCGCATGGGTCGTGACTATCTGAAAGTCGGTCAGATTATGGAAATCCTGCGTCAGCGTGGCGTTCGCCTTATCGCCATCAATGACGGCGTGGACAGTGCCAGAGGGGACGATGATTTTACCCCTTTCCGCAACATTATGAACGAGTATTACGCCAGAGACACCAGCCGTAAAATCCGTTCCACTTTCCAGTCCAAAGGCAAGTCCGGCAAGCACCTCACAGGCACGGTCATTTACGGCTATCTTTGGAACGAAGCCAGAGACCAATGGTTGGTTGACCCCGAAGCCGCCGAGGTGGTCAAGCGCATCTTTGCCATGACGATTGAGGGCTACGGTCCGTATCAGATCGCCAGCAAGCTGAAAGAAGAAAAAATTCTCATTCCGTCCGCTTACCTTGCCCAGCACGGCGAGGGCGTGAACAAGAATAAGACTTTCAAAGATGTGTACGGCTGGGGTTCTTCCACCATCTGCAACCTTCTTGAAAAGCGTGAATATCTGGGACACACCATCAATTTCAAGACCCGAAAGCACTTCAAGGACAAGAAAAGCCATTATGTCCCGGAGGACGAATGGACGATTTTTGAGAATACGCACGAAGCCATTATTGACCAGCAGACCTTTGACCTTGTGCAGAAAATCCGTGGGAATGTCAGACGCTACCCGGACGGCTGGGGCGAAGCAGCTCCCCTCACAGGCTTGCTTTATTGTGCCGATTGCGGCGGCAAGATGTATGTCCACCGTACCAACAACGGCAAGCGTATTTCTCAATATACCTGTTCCCAATACAGCAAAGTCCCAGTTGGAAAGCTCTGCACGACACAGCACCGTATCAATGAAGATGTGGTACTGTCCCTTGTTTCCGAAATGCTCAAAGCTATTGCCGAATATGCCAAGCATGACAGAGCCGAGTTTGTCCGTGTGGTGCAGGAAGCACAGTCCAGCCAGCAGACGGCAGAGGTCAGGAAACAGCGGACACGCCTTGCCACAGCAAAGCAGAGAGTTTCCGAGCTGGAAGTCCTGCTCTGCAAAATCTATGAGGACAACATTTTAGGCAAGCTGTCCGACAGCAGATACGCCACTCTGGACGCTCAATACGAAAAGGAACAGTCCGAGCTTACCGCTGAAATCTCTGTTCTGGAAAAGGCTGTCAAGAGCTATGAGAAGCACGAAAAGGACGCTGACCGTTTTATCGCTCTGATTGGTAAGTATGAGAACTTCGACAAGCTGACCATTGCCATGCTCAACGAGTTTATCGAGAAAATTCTTGTGCATGAGCGTGACCGCAAAGGAAGTATACAGACCACACAGGAGGTTGAGATTTACTTCAATTTTGTTGGGCGTTTCGTTCCCCCGGCGTTTGGAGAAGTGGAGCTGACCCCGGAGGAATTAGAAGAAATCCGCAAGCGAGAGGAACGCAAGGACAGACTTCATCAGAACTACTTGAAGCGTAAAGCCAGCGGAGCGCAGAAGCGATACGAGGATAAAATCAAGGAGCGGAAAAAGGCAGAAATCGAAGCCAAGAAAGCCGCCATTCGTGCAGAGGACATTGCAAAGGGCGTGTTCGTCCCTGTCAGCAGCTTACCGCAGAGAGAGCCAATGAAAGGAGTACAATCAGCATGAATATCACTTACACACAGAACGGCGATTATCTTATCCCGAACATCGTTATCCGCAAGACCAAGCCCATCGGACACTACGGCAGACTTCGCAAGGCGTATCTGGAAATGCACCGCCCGATACTGTTCAATGAACTGGTGCTATCCGACAAGCTCTTTGAACATTGTGCCGAGATTGACGAAGCGGCACGAAACCGCATGGAGCTGATCGTGCGGTCACTGGCAGAGCAAAACGGCGTGACCGAGCAACTAAAAGCCAAAAACCAAATGGAATGGGTGCGGCAGATGAACGCTTGCAAGGCACAGGCAGAGGAGATTGTGAAAGCAGAATTGATTTATGATTGAGTGAGGAAGTCCGGGCAGAAAACTGTTCGGACTTTTCTCATATATTCCAAAGTTGCGATAGAATTGTTCACGAGTTTTATGGTATAATTTGAATGCGAAAAATCGTAGAATTGGAAGTTGGTAGGAGGTTGCTTTATGAGCCTTGATAGGAAAATAAATCGCATTCAATTTCTCTCAGGAAATTCGCTAAAGGTTATTGCTGTACTGACAATGCTTATTGACCATCTATGTAAAATTGTGCTGCAATGGCTGCTATCAAACTACTGGGGGGCTATGGCAGATAACGGGCAAATGTCGTGGGAGAGATTCCGAGAGATAGATTATTTCATACGGTTTGATTTGCAAAGCATTGGGACGATTGCTTTTCCGCTATTCTGTTTTTTGCTGGCAGAAGGATTCCAACACACAAGAAGTAAAAAACGCTATATTGGGTTGATGCTTGCATTTGCCCTTATTTCGGAAGTTCCATTTGACATAGGTTTCTTTAGTGCGTATTCACGAATGGAAGATACATTTCCGTTTTACTTGAAGTATCAAAATGTATTTTTCACCTTGTTTTTAGGCTTATTGACATTGGTATGCCTTGAAAGATTTTCGTGTAAATCAGACCTACCGGTGGATAGAATAAAATCAGCAGTCCTGCAAGTTCTCAGTGTAGTGCTTTTTTCCGGCATTGCGGAAGGAATCCATTGTGACTACGGTATGCAGGGGATCTTATTCATATCAGCATTTTATATTTGCCGTAATCACCGAATCTATCAAGTGTTGCTGTTCCTTTTGGCTTACATGGGGACAACGGGGAATCAACCGCCTTTATGTACGCTTCTTGCCTGCTTGCTTATTCTGCTATACAACGGAAAGCGTGGTAAACTGAAGCTAAAATACTTCTTCTATGTTTTTTATCCAGCACATATCCTTGTCCTATATTTGATTCAGATAGGACTCGGAAAATACTTACTGAAATGACTAATTGCAGTTTGTCGAGAAATTAAGCCGGAGCAAACCCCTTTAGGAACTAAAGGGCGCACTTCTATACTCTCTGTCGAGAGTAGTGCGCCCTGCGGAGCTTCATTCTCCGTCAGCAGAAGAAAACTGCATGACCGAGAATGTTGCGTCACTTCGTTCCGTCAAGGTGGCTACACCCCCTTGCGCCGCTAAAGCGGCTATCCCCTGTGGACTTGCCGTCCGCAAACGGTTTTGACAAACCGTTCGCCGCCAGCAAGTTTGAAAATCAAGAATCTTAATTTGATAAAGGAGTGTGATTCTATGAAAAAGAAATTACCCATAATCCTCTTGGGTGTTATTTTGGCTTGTGTGTTGGTTTTCGGTTTCCTTTATGCAAACAATGACATTGGTAAAACCGCAAACAGTTTAGAAGCAGACATTCGCCAATCTCAAAAAATTTTGGATGATTGGATTGTTGATGGAAGCATTTCCGACACAATGGCTGCATTTATTTCTTACCCACAGGACAAGACAGACCACACTTTTTCTGTCTATGTAAATCGCCCTGGCTTGTCTTTTGGATATTTCTTCCGTGGTGGTGGAGATATAGTTGAGGTTGATGATTACATTGCAGAGTTTGTTGTTGAGGGAAATAACGAAAGGGCATTTATCTCAATGAATACCCAAAATATTGTTCGACTTGAAGTAGATGATGGCAACGGCATTCAGGTGATTGATATTGATAGTGGCAAGCCTTTCGCCATTGTCCTGCCCCTCAATGTAGGAAACATCTGTTTCTATGATACGAATGGAAATGTTGTGGAATATCTTCGCCAACAACTTTGACCAACTTCAATTTACCGAACTGAACACAACAACTGAATACCGAAAAACTGACCGTTGACTGGTCGCAATCTGCGAAAAGTTGACGGTCTTTTTTTATCCCCATTTTCAAAAAAGGAGGTCACGAAAAATGGCAAAACCGAAAAACCTTGAACAGCTCCGAGCCGAAAAGGAACAGGTCGAGACACAGCTTGCACAGGAACAGCACAAGCTGGAGCGTCTGGAGAACAGAAAGAAGTATCTGGAGAAAGGCGAGAGACAAAAGCGCACCCACCGTCTTTGCAATCTGGGCGGCACGATTGAGAGCCTTGCCCCGGAGTTCAAAGATCTCACACGCACCGAAATGACGGAGCTGATGGAGTACATCTTTTCTCTGCCCGAAGTCCAGCGAGCCGTCCGTCACATGGCGATTACCCACATCAACCAAGCGAGCAGAGGAAAGGAGCAGAAAGCCGATGGCACTATTTCATCTGAGCGTCACGCAGACTAAGCGAAGCGCAGGACAGTCCGCTATTGCTTCTGCCGCCTACCGTGCCGGGGAGCGATTGTATAGCGAGTATTATGGCGAATACAGCGACTACACCCGCAAGGGCGGCGTGATATGCTCCGACATTCTCCTGCCGTCCCATGCACCGAAAGAATACGCAGACCGTCAGACCCTATGGAACGCCGTGGAAAAAGCCGAGCGTGGAAAGACGGCACAGCTTGCATACAGCTTTGACATTGCTTTGCAGAATGAATTTTCCCTTGAGGAAAACATCGCTCTTGCAAGGCAATTTTTATTGGAGCAGTTTGTGAGCCGTGGCATGGTGGTTGACTTCGCTGTACACCAGCCAGACAGAGAGGACGGCGGCATACCCAATCCCCATTTTCATGTGCTTTGCCCCATCCGTCCCATCGAGCAGAACGGCAAATGGGGCTGTAAGCAGCACCGAGTTTACGAGCTGGACGAGGACGGCAACCGTATCCGGGACGCAGATGGAAACTTTGTGTTTAACGCCGTTCCCACTACCGACTGGGGCAGTCCCGAAACGCTGGAATACTGGCGGCAGACATGGGCGGAGCTATGCAACGCCAAGTTTGCTGAAAAGGGGCTTGACGTTAGTATCGACCACCGAAGCTATGAGCGTCAGGGCGTGGAGCTTCTTCCCACCGTCCATGAGGGCGCAACCGTCCGGGCAATGGAGAAGAAGGGCATACGCACCGAGAAAGGCGAGTTCAACCGCTGGATCAAAGCCACCAATGCCGTTATCCGGGACATTAAGAAGAAAATCGCTCTCCTGTTTGATTGGATTGCCGAAGCAAAGGTGGAGCTTGCCAAGCCGCAGGCACCCGACCTTGTTTCTCTGCTGAACGCCTATTACACCCAGCGCAGAGCCGGGGCGTATTCCCAGAAAGGTAAAATCAGCAATCTAAAGGAGATGAACGAGACTTTCAATTATCTTCGGAGGAATGGCATTTACTCCCTTGAAGATTTGGAAAGCCGTGTCAGCGAACACAGTGCTGCCACAGAGAGCTTGAAGAAAACGCTGGATGAGCAGACGGCACGAATGAAAGCGATTAAGCGGCTCTATGACAGCTCCGCCGCTTTCCAGAACTTGAAGCCTGTCTATGACGGCTTGCAGAAAATCAAGCTTGAGAAGCCCAGAGCCAAGTACAAGGCAGAGCATGAAGCGGAACTGATACAGTTCTACGCCGCCAGACGAAAGCTGACCGGGGAGTTCCCAGACGGCAAGGTGGATATGAAAAAGCTGTCCGACGAGTATGACGAGCTGGAACAGGCGCACAACACCACCTATGGCGAGTTTAAGACCGTCAGAGACGATTTACACCGCCTTTGGAAGGTCAAGTCATGTGTAGATACTGCCGCCCGATTTAACGAGCGTACAGAGGAACAAAAGCTCCAAAATCGACCCCAAACACGACAGAAAAAGGAGGATATGACACGATGAAAAAATACGACTGGAAGAACGAGTACAACCCCATCCGCAGAACGGCAAAACGCCTTTTGAGCGGAGAAGCTTTGACCGATGGCAGACCGCTTTCCGACCTGATCGAGCTGGACGAACACACCCGGAAATGCCTTGCCTTTGAAGCCACCCTCACCGACCGCCAGATTGATATGTTGCAGGAGCTGGGCTATCTGCCTGTTATCATGAGACAGTACGGCGAGGAATGTGCGAACTGCCCCTACACGCTGGACGAGCGTGAGCATGGCATTTGCAGACGATGCGCTGTTTTCAAGAAGTAAGGAGGACGCCCATGCAGTACACCCAAGCACAGATCGACCGGGCAAACGCCGTCAGTCTGGAAGATTTTCTCCGCACACAGGGAGAGACACTTATCAAAAGCGGACGGGAATACCGCTGGAAAGAACATGACAGCCTGACCGTCCGGGGAAACAAATGGTTTCGCCACAGCCAGAGCAAGGGCGGCTATCCTATTGATTTTGTCATGGAGTTTTACGGCAAGTCCTTTCCCGAAGCAGTCCAGCTCTTAACCGGCGAAAGCGCCGAGGGACAGAGCGAAGCCAGCACAGCACCGCCCACAGCGTTTCACTTGCCCTTGCACAACAGGACAGCCGACAGAGCAATCCAATATCTCACAGAAAGCCGAGGTCTCAACAAAACGCTTGTTGAGGCTTTTCTTCTTTCCGGGGATATTTACGAGGACGCAAAGCGGCACAATGTTGTGTTTGTCGGCAGAGACCGAAGCGGTACGCCGAGATACGCCCATGTGCGAGGAACGGCAGACCCATTCAGACAGGACATTGCCGGGTCTGACAAATCCTATCCGTTCCACTATGAGGGAAACGGCAACCAGCTCTTTGTCTTTGAAGCACCGATTGACCTTTTGTCCTTTATCTGCCTTTATCCGCAGGACTGGCAGACAAGGAGCTACCTTGCCCTGGGCGGCGTTTCAGGCAAAGCCCTTGACCGTTTTCTTTCTGAACGCAAGGACATCCGAAAAGTGTTCCTCTGCCTTGACAGCGACACCGCAGGAAGTGAAGCCTGCACCCGGCTGGCACAGGACATTCCCGGCGAGATCGCCGTCATTCGCCTTGTCCCGGTAAGGAAAGACTGGAACGATGTTCTCCGTCAGCAAGGGGACATTCCCAGCCGCAAATTCATAGCCGAGACAATCACGCTGCGAGAGCTGCCCACCGCCCAGCCTGTCCCCATGCTCCGCATGGCAGATGTGGAGCTGACGAGCGTGGATTGGCTATGGTTTCCGTATATCCCCTTTGGAAAGCTGACAATTATCCAGGGCAATCCCGGCGAGGGCAAGACCTACTTTGCCATGCGCCTTGCGGCGGCTTGCACCAATCGAAAGCCTTTGCCCGGTATGGAGACACTTGAGCCTTTCAATATCATCTATCAGACCGCCGAGGACGGTCTGGGTGATACCGTCAAGCCCCGACTGATAGAAGCAGACGCAGACCTTGAACGAGTGCTTGTCATTGACGATAGAGACACACCGCTGACCCTTGCCGATGAACGCATAGCAAGGGCAATCCGGGAAAACAGCGCAAGGCTGGTTATCATTGACCCGGTACAGGCTTTTCTGGGTGCAGATGTGGACATGAACAGAGCAAACGAGGTGCGCCCGATATTCCGCAGTCTGGGAGACATTGCACAGGCTACCGGGTGCGCTATCGTGCTGATCGGACACCTCAACAAAGCCGCAGGAACGCAAAGCACCTACCGGGGATTAGGGTCTATCGACATTACGGCGGCAGTCCGCAGTCTGCTCTTTATCGGCAAGCTGAAGGACAGCCCCACAACGAGGGTGCTGATCCATGAGAAAAGCTCCCTTGCGCCGCCCGGACAGTCCATTGCCTTTTCTCTGGGAGACGAGAAAGGGTTTGCGTGGATAGGAGCTTATGACATTACCGCTGACGAGCTTCTTGCCGGGACGGACACCGCCAAGACCGAGAGCAAGACCGCACAGGCGCAAATGCTCATTCTGGAACTGCTTGCGGACGGAAAGCGTATGCCGAGCGCAGAACTGGAAAAGGCAGTCAATGAGCGTGGGATTTCCTCACGCACCATGAGGACGGCAAAGAGCCGTATCGGGGACAGACTTGTGACCGAGAAAGACGGCACAGCAT
>NZ_JAJCNF010000022.1:0-59345 GCF_020560945.1 Dorea sp. 210702-DFI.3.125 | reverse complement strand
CAGATGCAAACCTTGAGAAAGCTCATGAAGAGCTTAAGAAAGCCGGATACATTAATTAATTATAGTGAGAGGTCATATAGTTGGCAACAACTTAAAAACAGGGAGAAAGCTTGGAGAAATCCGAGCTTTTTCTCTACTATAAAGATAGTAACTGAATCGTATTTACAAAATGAATTAATGACAGAATATTTGCGAAAAAAGATAAAATATGATAAACTATAGTAAAACATACTATATTAAAACGCATCTGAGTGAAATGAGATGTTAAGAAGGGAGACGGCAATCATGTGGGAGCTGGAAAAAGCAATATTGGTAACGAATAACGACAGAGTGTATGAGAAGTATAAGGATCAGATGAAAGTGATTCTTCTTGATGGGTATGAAGACGTTCTGATTAAGGTGAGAGATCTTGTCTATGATAAGCATGTGCTTCTGACACATCCGCAGGCATCCAGCCTGAAACCGAATCAGACACCATATCGATCGGTAGTTGTATATCCGAAGGGCGAAGAGGATAATATAAAAGATATCATGCTGATCGACAAATGCATTCAGGTTTATCAAGAGTGGCAGGATATCGCACCAAGTCCAAAGAGTTATCAGGAAAAGGTGGCGAATGATTTTAAGACAATCGATTTATCGGTGATTGACAATATTATTCCAAGAATTAGTTAGAAAAAGCAGGTAAGAAAAAGAATAGGCGGTGGAGCAATGCTGGATAATAAAGAAACAACACAGAATTACTTCAAAGGTTTAACGAGAAAAGATTATATTGAAAGAGTATGTAAAATTATGGAGAAAGATGGGGCTGAAGATCTTTCTATTCGTAGAATCGCGAAGGAGCTGGGCTGTTCGTCAGCTGCATTATACCGTTATTTTAACAGCAAGTCGGAACTGATGTATTATGTCAGCCTGAATACGCTGGAGGGATATATTATCCGTCTGAATCAGGCGGAAAAAACCTGGAGAGGAGTATGGGATATCTATGTGGGTGTGTGGTATTGTTACAGCCAGGAGGCTTTCCGACATCCAAAAGATTATAATAGACTGTTTTTTGAACATACGAATGAATATTTGGGTGGAGCTATGAAGGAATTCTATCAGATGTTTCCACAAAATATTAATGAGGCAAACAAATTCTTTTCAGAGATGCTTGGAACAGCAGATTTCTGGGGACGTGATTTTGAAATGTGTAAAAAATGCATGAAAGCAGGGGCAATTTCTGAGGAGAATGCGCTTATTTTAAATCGCATGTCCTGTATTTTGTATAAAGGATATTTTAAAGGAGTGATGGATGACGGGATTGAAGAAGATGAAATCGAAGAAAGAGTTCATTCATTTATAGATGATCTCGATATAATCGTTAAGGCACTTGCGTCAGAATTGCAGGGATATGACGGATATTTTAAACAAAAACGTGAAAAGAATGATAAAAAATAGGCAATCTGCACAAAAACATCTATAGATATTTTGTATTATTGACGATATTTATAAAAGGGGGTTGCGCATTTAAAAAATGTGTGTATAATTAGAACTATCAAAAGCAATTACTTACATGGAAAAAAGTTATCACGATTACATTTTTTGAAAGTAAACATAAAAAGCAAAAAAAGATATTTTTTTACTTATATGTTATCATGATTACATTCCGCGCGCTTGAGGAATTTGTAAAAGAAAAATTGCCAGCTTTCGGAAATGAAAAACGTGATTATATTTTAAGTGTTAAGTTATCGCGATTACAAATCATAAGGAGGGAATTTGTATGAAACTAGAACTCGGCAAATTTGAGATCAAGGACATCCAGTTTGCAGACAAATCATATGTGGAAAATCACGTATTGTATGTAAACAAAGAAGAGGTGGAAGCACTTGTATTGGAGGACGACAAGCTGATCGGATGCCATTTGGAAATTGCAAAACCTGGTGAGGCAACAAGAATCACACCTGTTAAGGATGTCATTGAACCACGTGTGAAAGTGAGCGGCGGAGAGATTTTCCCAGGAATTATCGGAAAGGTATCACCACAGGTTGGATCTGGAAGAACACATGCTTTAGATGGCTGCTGCGTAGTTACAGTCGGAAGAATCGTTGGATTCCAGGAAGGTGTTATTGATATGAGCGGACCGGCTGCAGAATATTGCCCATTTTCAAAAACATATAATCTGTGCGTAGTCATTGAACCAAAGAATGGATTAGAAACTCATGTATATGAGAAAGCAGGACGTATGGCAGGATTGAAAGTAGCTACATATCTTGGGGAGCTTGTAAGAAATCTTGAGCCAGATGTAATTGAGACATATGAGACAAAACCAGTATTTGAGCAGGCAGCACAGTATCCTGATCTGCCAAAGATAGGATATATACATATGCTTCAGTCACAGGGACTTCTGCATGACACATATTATTATGGTGTAGATGCAAAACAGATCGTTCCGACATTCATGTATCCAACAGAGATTATGGATGGAGCAATCGTATCTGGTAACTGTGTGGCTCCATGTGATAAAGTTACAACATATCATCATTTCCACAATCCGGTTATTGATGAATGCTACAAACATCATGGAAAAGACATTAACTTTATGGGAGTTATCCTTACAAATGAGAATGTATTCCTTGCTGATAAAGAGAGACATTCCGATATGGTTGCAAAATTCTGTGAATGGCTGCAGTTAGACGGAGTTCTGATTACAGAGGAAGGTTATGGTAACCCGGATACAGACCTCATGATGAACTGTAAAAAGGTTGAGAGAGTAGGTACAAAGGTTTGCCTGATCACAGATGAGTTCCCAGGAAAAGATGGTAAATCAGCATCTCTGGCAGATACATGTGAAGAGGCAACAGCACTTGCATCATGTGGACAGGGAAATGCAACACTGATGTTCCCAGCTATGGATAGAGTAATTGGAACTCAGGAATTTATTGAAAGCCAGATTGGTGGATGGGCTGGATGTATCAACGAAGACGGATCTTTCGAGGCAGAGCTTCAGATTATCATCGCATCTACAATCGCAAATGGATTTAACAAACTGGCTGCAAGAGGATACTAAGAAGGGGGATTCAGAGTTATGGCAAAATATAAAATCGTTCATTATCTTAATCAGTTCTTCGGTGGAATTGGTGGAGAAGATAAAGCAGACTTCCAGCCGGAAGTAAGAGAAGAAATTATAGGACCTGGTATGGCACTGAATGACGGACTGGGCGATGATTATGAGATTGTTGCAACAGTTATCTGTGGTGACAACTATTTTGGAGAAAATCTTGATAAAGCAACAGATACAATCGTTGAGATGGTAAAGAAATACGAGCCTGATATCTTTGTTGCAGGACCTGCATTTAATGCTGGACGTTATGGTGTTGCTTGCGGTACAATTTGTAAAGCGGTTGAAGAGCGACTCGGTATTCCGGTACTCTCTGGTATGTATGAAGAGAACCCTGGAGCTGATATGTTTAAACAGGATGTAATCCTTGTAAAGACAGGTAACTCTGCTGCAACTATGAAAAAAGCAGTTCCACAGTTTGTAACATTGATTAAGAAACTGGCTACAGGCGAGGAGATTCTTGGACCATCAATCGAAGGATATCTTGAGCGTGGTATCCGTGTGAACTATTTCGCAGAAGAAAGAGGAGCAACTCGTGGTCTTAAGATGCTGCTTAAAAAGATAGCAGGAGAGCCATTTGAGACAGATCTTCCTATGCCGAAATTCGACCGTGTAGAGCCAGGAAAAGCAATTGAAGATCTTAGCAAAGCAAAGATTGCAATCGTTACATCTGGTGGTATTGTACCAGTTGGTAATCCGGATCATATCGAGTCCTCTAATGCGACGAAGTTTGGATGGTATACAATGGAAGGCATGGACAGAATGTCTAAAGATGACTATATGACAATCCATGGTGGATATGACAGACAGTTCGTACTGGAAAATCCGAACCTTGTAATCCCACTTGATGCACTTCGTAAATTACAGAAGGAAGGCGTATTTGGAGAATTATATCCTTATTTTGCAAGTACAACCGGAACTGGAACAGCTACAAATTCAGCAGCCAAATTCGGTGATGAGATTGGTAAAAAATTAGTTGAAGAGCATGTAGATGCAGTTCTTCTTGTCAGCACTTGAGGTACCTGTACACGTTGCGGTGCAACGATGGTTAAAGGTATTGAAAAATACGGTATCCCAGTAGTTCATCTGTGTACAGTTGTTCCGATTTCCAGAACAATCGGTGCGAATAGAATTATCCCTGCTGTTGGTATTCCTTATCCACTTGGAGATCCAACTGAGGGTGAAGAAGAGTCCTACAAGATTCGTGAGAAACTTGTAAGAAGAGCATTCAAGGCTCTTCAGACTCCGATAACAGAGCAGACTGTTTTTGAAAAAGATGAGTGGTAAGTCATTGACATAAGTATACATTGAGCAATTACCGGCTTATATGCCGGTAATTGCTCATAAGAAAAGAAATGAATGAAAAGGGGGCACATTATGGGTAGTGCGGAAAAGGTGAGTTGGAAACGAGTACTGATACTTGCGGGAGCAATCATTGCATTTACAATTGGATCCGGTTTTGCAACAGGTCAGGAAATCATTCAATATTATACAGCATATGGAGTAAAAGGATTACTTGTAATTTTGGTATTCCTGGTAGCTTTTCTTTATTACAATTTTAACTTTGCAAAAGCAGGTGCAGAGCAGAAGTTTGAAAAAGGAAATGATGTATACAAACATTTTTGTGGAAAGTATGTAGGAACTTTCTGTGATTATTACTCCACATTATTCTGTTACATGTCCTTCTTCGTTATGGTAGGAGGAGCATCCTCTACACTTCATCAGGAATATGGACTTCCGGCATGGGTAGGAGGAGTCGTTCTGACAGCACTGGCAGTGATTACAGTTGTAGGTGGACTGAACTCCATGGTTGATGCCATCGGTGCTGTAGGACCGGTAATCGTAGTGCTTTGTATTGCCATTGGAGTTATTACATTAATTCGTGATGGCGGTGATGTTGGAGCTGGATTGGATATTATTAAAAATGCAGCTTACGAAGGCGCAGCGAATGGGGAAACAATTAAGAGTGCAGGATCCAACTGGCTTGTTTCTGGTTTATCATATGCCGGTTTCGTGCTCCTGTGGTTCGCAAGCTTTACAGCAGCACTTGGTTCTAATAATAAGAAAAAAGAATTAAATTATGGTATTATCGGTGGAACAGTTGCAGTTTGTGTGGCAATTGCAGTAGTAATGTTCGCACAGATTTCAAACATTAATACTCCGATGATTGGAAGTAGTGATACATTTGTATGGAATGCAGATATCCCAAATCTGATTCTTGCAGCTAAGATCTGGAAGCCATTCTCCGCTATCTTTGCAATTATTGTATTTGCAGGTATTTATACAACAGCGGTTCCACTCCTTTATAATCCAGCTTCTAGATTTGCAAAAGAGGGAACATCACAGTTCAAGATTCTCACTATTGTTCTTGGAGTTCTCGGTTTAATTGTAGGATTATTCCTTCCATTCAGAGTATTGGTTAATATTATCTATGTATTAAATGGATATGTTGGAGCAGTTTTAATTCTCTTTATGATTTACAAGAACATCAAAGATCTGATGAATAAAAAGAAAGCAAATTAATATAGAAATTGCCGATAATAGGGGCGCTGAGAAATCAGCGCCCCCTTTGTTGCCTGGAATTAAAAAGTGATTGACCACAGAGCGATTAAAGAATATTTAGAGAAAATGAATAGAATAAGTCGATAATTAACTGTGAATTATTGAAAAAATCTAACAAAACGATTGACAATAAGCACGCTTACTGTTATTATCTTAACATAAACAATAAATAAGCGCGCTTATTAAAAAATGTATCAATGTCGTTCATAGAGACTATCTATGAATCAGAAAAGGAGGACAATCACATGAGACTGGAGATTGGCAATTTCTATGTTAAGGATATCAAGTTTGGCGACAAGTTATCCTTTGATGACGGAGTGCTTACAATTAATAAAGAAAAAGCACTTGATTTTATCCGTGAAGATGAGAGAATCACGGAGGCAGATCTTTATATTGCAAAACCTGGAGATAAGATTCGTATGTGTCCGGTAAAGGAAGCAATCGAGCCTAGAGTAAGATTGGATGGAAGAGGACTTTTCCCTGGATATACAAGTGAACTTGCAAAGGCAGGAGATGGAGTTTTACATGCATTAAAGAACTGCAGCGTACTCGTAGTCGGAAAACACTGGGGAGGTTTCCAGGATGGATTGATCGACATGAGTGGTGAAGGACAGAAATATACATACTTCGGTTATTTGAACAATATTGTACTCGTAGCAGATACGAATGAGGATTTTGAGAAGCATGAGCAACAGAAGAAGAATGATGCACTTAGAAGAGCAGGACATAAACTTGCAGAGTTCATCGGACAGTGTGTAAAAGAACTGACACCGGAAGACACAGAAGTTTATGATCTTGAGGCGATGATCAAACGTAGTCCGGAGATTGAAAAGCTTCCATCTGTTGTATATGTTATGCAGCCACAGTCTCAGATGGAAAATCTGGGATACAATGATCTGGCATATGGCTGGGATATGAACCGTATGCTTCCAACAGTAATGCATCCAAATGAGGTACTGGATGGCGCTATCGTATCTGGAAGTTTCATGCCTGTATCATCAAAATGGTCAACATACGACTTCCAGAACACACCGAATATCAAGGCTCTTTACAGAGAGCATGGTAAGACAATTAATTTCCTCGGAGTAATTATGTCAAACCTGAATGTAGCTTTGGATCAGAAAGAACGTGCTGCACTTTATGTAGCACAGATTGCAAAGACACTCGGAGCAGATGGTGCGGTCGTCGCAGAAGAAGGTTATGGCAACCCGGATGCCGACTTTGTAGGATGTCTTGTTGCGCTTGAGGATGCCGGTGTTAAGACAATTGGAGTTACCAATGAATGTACAGGACGTAATGGTACATCTCAGCCACTTGTAACACTGGATGAGAAGTGTGATGCAATTGTATCCTGTGGAAATGTATCTGAATTAATTGAATTGCCTCCAATGGAAACAGTACTTGGAGAACTTCAGTCGTTAGCAAGAGACGGTCTGTCCGGTGGCTGGGCTGGAGATGAGATCTTAGGACCTTCAGTAAGAGAAGATGGATCCGTTATTATGGAGAATAACTCAATGTTCTGTGGTGATCAGGTAGTTGGATGGTCCCCGAAGACAATGAAAGAATTCTAAGGAGGGCAATAGCGATGAAAAAAGCAATCTTATATATTAATCAGTTTTTTGGTCAGATTGGTGGAGAAGAAAAAGCTGGTATTGAACCAGAGATCCACGAAGGTCAGATTGGACCAGCAATGCAGCTTGAAAAAGAGTTAAATGCAGAAGTTACCCATACAATTATCTGTGGTGACAACTATATTGGTACCAATACTGACGCTGCAGTTGCAACAATTCTCGGAATGCTTGAAGATAAAGAGTTTGATATTTTCCTTGCAGGACCAGCATTTCAGGCAGGACGTTATACCGTTGCATGTGGAACAATCTGCAAGGCAGTAAAAGAAAAATTTGGTGTACCTGTTGTAACATCTATGAACGAGGAGACGCCAGGTGTAGATATGTTTAAAAAAGATATGTATATCTTAAAAGGCGGTAATATTGCTTCAAAGATGAGACAGGATGTAAAAGCAATGGCAAAAGTTGCCAACAAGCTTCTTGCTGGTGAGTCGGTTGGCTCCGCGGATGAAGAAGGATATTTCCCGAGAGGAATCCGTCATCAGGTATGGCTTTCAGATGGAAAACCGGCATATGAGCGTATGGTAGATATGCTTGTTAAGAAATTAAATGGACAGCCGTTTGAGACAGAGCTTCCGATTCCGAAGCTTGATCGAGTACCGATCGCTCCTGCTATCAAGGATTTGTCAAAAGCAAGAATCGCACTTCTGAATACCGGTGGTATTGTACCTGTAGATAATCCGGATCATATTCAGTCAGCATCTGCAACACGTTGGGGACGTTATGATGTGTCAAATATGGAACGGTTAAAAGGTGGAGAGTTCAAGACAATTCATGCTGGATTTGACCCTGCAGCAGCAGACGCAGATCCAAACGTTATTACTCCGATTGATGCACTGAAGGTATTAGAAAAAGAGGGAGTTTATGGAAGCCTCCATCCATATTTCTATACAACAGTAGGAACAGGAACAACTGAGGCAGAGGCTGCCAGAATGGCAAAAGAAATCATTCCATATCTTCAGGAAGATCATGTTGATGGTGTTATCATGGTTAGTACTTGAGGTACCTGTACACGTTGCGGTGCAACGATGGTAAAAGAGGTTGAGAAGGCTGGATTCCCAATCGTACAGATGTGTAATCTGGTGCCTGTAGCTAAGACAGTAGGATCTAATAGAATCGTACCTACAATTTCTATTCCTTATCCACTTGGAGATCCTGATACTCCGAAGGAAGAGCAGTGGAAATTACGTTATCACAGAACAAAAGTTGCTCTGGAGGCTCTGGCAACAGATATTAAAGAGCAGACAGTATTTAAAGTATGATGACTGTTCGATGATTTAGAGTGAACGGGCAGATGGTTATACATCTGCCCACTACTATATCTGGCTTAGTTTGATGAAGGAGAATTGAATATGGGAGAAAAGAAAGGTAAGAATACAGTTTTTTATGTATCACTGATTATCGTCGGCATTATAGCAGTCTGGTCAGTTGCATTTAATGATAGTTTTACGGTAGTAGCTAATGCGGCATTTAAAGTTTTGACCACAGATTTTGGATGGTTATATCTGATTTCTATGATTATATTCTTTGGCTTTATTGTATATTTTGCATTTGGAAAATATGGAAAAATTCGTTTAGGAAGCGATGATTCCAGACCGGAATACAGTAATATAACATGGTTCGGACTTCTATTTGGATGTGGAATGGGAGTTGGTCTTGTATTCTGGGGAGTAGCTGAGCCGCTTACTTATTATCTGAATCCGCCAGATGGAATTGAAGCAGCATCTCAGGCATCTGCAAACTTTGCATTTGAGAATTTCTTTATGCACTGGGGAATTCTTCCATGGGCAAACTATGCAGTTATCGGTCTTGCACTTGCATACTTTATGTTCCGTAAGAACAAAAAAGGTTTGTTAAGTGTTATGCTTGAGCCGTTAATTGGTGAGAAGCTTGCAAATGGATGGCTTGGCAAGGTTGTTGATATTCTTGGTGTATTTGCGACAGTTGCAGGAGTTGTAACATCTCTTGGACTTGGAACATTGCAGATTAATGCCGGATTTAATTATTTATTTGGTGTCCCAATCAATTTAGTAGTAGAAATTATTATTATTATAATTGTATCATTTCTTTATATTGGATCCGCAGTATCCGGGCTGGATAAAGGAATTAAGATTATTTCTGATACAAACCTTTATGTTGCAATCGGACTTTTGGCAGTATGCTTTATAGTGGGACCAAAAGTAGAGACTTTGAATGCATTTGTAAATGGTATGGGTCAGTATATCGGTAATTTTATTCCAACTGCACTTAAGATTAATTCTTATAGTGACAATAGTTGGTTCGGAAGCTGGAGACTGTTTTACTGGGCATGGTTCATTGCATGGGCACCGTTCGTTGGAGTATTTGTAGCACGTATCTCTAAAGGACGGACTATTCGAGAATTTGTACTTGGTGTAGTACTTGTACCGACAATTGCTTCCTGTATTTGGGGGGCAGTATTTGGTAACCTTGGTATCAACCTTGGAGAAAAAGGTCTTATGGCGATTGAAAAGCTCCAGGAAGCGGTAGCAACACCGGAGGTTGGACTTTTCGTAGTGCTTGGACAATATCCGCTTGGATTTATTTTATCACTGGTAGCCTTGGTATCCTTGTGTGCATTCTTTGTAACATCTGCAAATTCAGGAGTTTATGTACTGTCTATGCTGTCAACGGACGGTGCAATCAATCCTCCAAATGGCAGAAAGATTCTCTGGGGAGTTATCCAGTCAGTTATGGCAATCGGACTTCTGATGGCTGGTGGATTGAAACCGCTTCAGACAATCTCACTTGTAGCAGCGTTCTTATTTATCTTTGTAATGTTTGGAACGATTGCAGCATTTATTAAAGTGTTGAAGGAAGAAAAGGCATAGTGAAAATGTTTTTTTCAAAATAATTAAATACAAAAAGCTGAAGAAGGAATGTGTGGAGCATTCTTGGATATATCAGGTGAGAAAAAGAGCTGAAGAATTCGAATCCTTCAGCTCTTTTGATTAAACAATTCTGTAAAACGACAATGTTTGTATATGGGTTTTAATAAGTGTTTTTAATCTAAATCAATATTATAGGATGTAAGCGCTCTGCGGATAAACGAAACAGTTGTCGCAGTCGCTTCTTCAATTGTCAAATATTCAGAGTCTTCCCGTAATGTCTCTAACATACCACGATAAAGCATAATATTCATTGTTGCCAGATTGTGAATGTCTGATTCCGGGAGAAAAATATTCTCTTTATTCAAAGAATCAGTCAATGATAAAAATTCACGTTCTGAGAAATTAGCAGATGAAAGCATATTTTTGTAATTTGCAGCATCTTCACTCCAACTTTCAGGAAAAATATCATAATAAGCGTGAAAATAGTAGGAAAAATCCCAGTTCGTATCTGCATGCTTAAAGAATAGCAGCCAGAAAATGTCTGGATGTGAGAAGGAGTGGAGACAGAAGCATTCCCAAATTTTCAGATATCTTTCAAGTGGCCTTGTAACCGGTTCTAAGTAGGCCGGCAGATCCTTAGCATATTGATCCAGATATTTCATAGCTGAAAAAATTCTCAGTTCTTCAAAATCTGAAAAATAATGATAAAGAGTCGCACTGTTATAGCCGGCTTTTTCTGCAGTTTTCCGAATAGATAAGCTGTCGATACCTTCTTCTTCAATGATCTCCAATGCAGCATTGATGAAGTAGCCCATAGTTTGCTGTCTGTACATTTGTTTACGATCTTTTTGTTGCATAAAAAATCCCCCAATAAAAAGTACTAAGACAAGCCTGCCCTAGTCATGGTATTTATTATATATGAAATACACGAAAAAAGCGAGTAAAATTGTTTGAATTAGTGGAAAATAGTAGATATGTTAACAAAGAAAACGACGAACTCTGCCATGGTTTGCCGTTTCCTTTGCTTAATTAAAGAGTAATAGTGATTCAGATAATATTGAAATTATTTGGCTGCTTTTTCGGCAAATGTAGTCGTTACCAGTTTATTGTACGGTGCACGTGTGTCAAGTTCTTCTGCGCTTTCCAGAATGTCCTGTAAAAGTTCAAAACTTTTTTTCTCAAATATGAGGTTATCTTTCCATGTGTCCTGTTCATAATAACGGCTCACAATTGTTTCTATTGTATTAAGATTTGTTTCTTTAAACTGAGGTGCAATTGCTTCTGCAATTTCCTTTGGTGTATGTTTCTGTACATAATTCATACCTTTTTGCAATGCATCTGTAAATCCTTGAATTACATCTGCATTCTTCTCGATATAACTTTTCTTTGCTGAAAATGCAGTATAAGGTACATAGCCGCTGTCTGTACCGAGAGAAGCAACTACATATCCCTTTTCCTCTTTTTCCAAATTTGTGGCTCCTGGTTCGAACTCAACTGTAAAATCAGCATTTCCTTCTGCAAATGCTGCTGCTGTAGAGCCAAAATCAATGCTCTGATCTATAATCAGATCTTTCGAAGGATCAATCCCATTTTGCCTTAAAATATACTCAAATACCATTTCTGGCATGCCACCTTTTCGTCCACCAAGTACTTTTTTATCTTTCAAATCAGTCCAATGAAAGTCGGGGATTTCTTCTCTTGCTACCAGAAAATTTCCTGCACGTTGTGTAAGTTGTGCAAAGTTCACGACATAATCATTGGCTCCTTCATTGTAAGCATAAATTGAAGCTTCAGACCCCATAAATCCAATATCGGCGGTTCCGGATATGACTGCGGTCATGGTCTTATCAGCCCCAAATCCTGTGACCAGGTCGAGATTAATACCTTCTTCTTCAAAATAACCTTTTTCAATAGCAACATACATAGGTGCATAAAAGATAGAATGAGCTACTTCATTAAGTGTTACTGGCATAAGGTTTTCTTCTTTGTTTGTTTTATCAGTGTTTATAATGGCTGAAGCATGTTTTGTCTCTTTTGTCTGGGAACAGCCAAAGAGAGCTGTCATCGACAATGCAAGAAGTAAAAGAAGTACAGAAATACGTTTTATCATACAGTCCTCCGTTAATAATTTTATATGTTATATAGTATATTCAGTGTTGTAAAACAGGTGCTGCTTTAATGAAGTGTATTTATAAATTGTAACAGAATCTTAAACAGTAGTTTGTTTGGCAAATGGTGGGGGCATAATAGAGAAACATATAATTGACATTATAAAACATATGGCGTATTCTGAATGAAATGGGGAGTATTTGTATGCTCCCCCCCACAGAATACAATTCAGAGTCACAGAAAGAACTTTGAAAGCATTCTTGAATACATATAATAGAAGAAACAGGAGAAAGACTATGAAGAAAATCGGATTTATCGGTGTTGGAATCATGGGAAAGTCCATGGTCAAAAATCTTATGAAAGCGGGATTTGAACTACATATATATGCAAGAACAAAGAGTAAAGTGAATGATGTGATAGAGGAAGGTGCTATCTTTCATGAGACGATTGGAGAATGTGTAAGAGCAAGTGAAGCTGTGATTACGATGGTAGGATTTCCTCAGGATGTGGAAGAAGTTTATTTTGATGAAGGAAATATTATGGATCAGGCAGAGAAAGGAATGTATCTGATTGATATGACAACGACCAGTCCGATGATTTCCAAGAAAATATATGAAGAAGGTAAAAAGAAAGGAGTTCATGTTGTAGATGCACCGGTGACCGGAGGTGATACAGGAGCAAAGGCAGGAACACTTTCTATTCTGGTCGGTGGCAACAAGGAAGATTATGAGGCTTGTATGCCGTTATTTGAAGCTATGGGAACGAATATCAATTATCAGGGAGAAGCTGGATGTGGACAGCATGCCAAGATGGTGAATCAGATCATGATTGCCGGAACCATGTCAGGACTTTGTGAGGCACTTAGCTATGCAAAAGCAAAAGATTTGGATTGTGAGACTGTATTAAAATCTGTTGCGACAGGAGCAGCCGGAAGTAAGCAGCTAGATTTCTTTGGAGAGAAGATACTACACGGAGATTATAATCCTGGATTTTTTATGAAACATTTTATTAAGGATATGAAGATTGCTTTGATTGAGGCAAATCAGTGTGAGCTGGATTTGGATGTGCTTAGTCAGACACTTGCAAATTATGAAGTTTTGGAAGCAGAAGGGTATGGTGATCTTGGAACACAAGCGTTGATCAAATATTATGAAGAAGGTTACAATGAAGAAATCATTGAAGACTAAGATGGAAAGATTCAACAGAAATTAGAATGTGGAAACTAAGATGGAAAGATTCTGTGGAAACGTTGACATTTTCCTTGAAATCCGATATCATATACTTTATCGGGTAAAAGCGCTAAAGCGTCAAAGCTATAAAGGATTTTGAAAATTCAGTATGGAAAGAGGATAATTGAAATCATTTGAAGCTTTGTGCCAGAAAGGGGAATAATTAGCAATGCCTATTACGGATATTTTGGAGAAAAATTGTCGCCTGTACGGCGATGACGTCTGTCTGGTAGAGATTAATCCAGAGATGCCAGAGACAAAAAGGAGCACGTGGAAGGAGTATGATTTGATTGAACCATCCCGTGCACCATATTACAGACGCGAAATTACATGGAATGTATTCAATGAGAAAGCAAATCGATTTGCAAATCTGCTTCTGGAACGCGGAGTCCAAAAAGGGGACAAGGTCGGAATCCTTTTGATGAATTGTCTGGAGTGGCTGCCGATTTATTTTGGTATTCTGAAAACGGGAGCTTTGGCAGTACCGCTGAACTTCCGTTATTCAGCCGATGAGATTAAATATTGTGTAGAACTGGCGGATGTAGATATTTTAGTGTTCGGACCGGAATTTATCGGACGTGTGGAGGAGATTGCGGACGATATCGGAAGAGGAAGACTTCTGTATTTTGTAGGCGATGGCTGTCCGGGATTTGCAGAAGATTATACTTCGCATACAGCAAACTGTTCCAGTCAGTCACCAAAGATTGACATTGTAGATGAAGATGATGCAGCAATTTATTTTTCTTCTGGAACAACAGGATTTCCAAAAGCAATTTTACATAATCATGAATCTCTGATGCATGCTGCACGAGTAGAGCAGAATCATCATGGACAGACAAAGGACGATGTGTTTTTATGTATTCCGCCACTTTACCATACAGGGGCTAAGATGCATTGGTTTGGAAGTCTTTTGACAGGTGGAAAGGCAGTCCTTTTGAAAGGAACGAATCCGAAGACAATTCTTCGTGCAGTTTCAGAGGAAAAATGTACTATCGTATGGCTGCTCGTACCGTGGGCACAGGATTTACTTCTTGCAATTGATAACAAAGATGTAGATTTGAAGGATTATGATCTGGAGCAGTGGAGACTTATGCATATCGGTGCGCAGCCGGTACCGCCAAGTCTGATTCGTCACTGGAAGGAATATTTCCCAAATCATAAATATGATACAAACTATGGATTGAGTGAATCTATTGGACCAGGATGTGTGCATCTCGGATTGGATCATATTGATAAAGTCGGTGCGATCGGTAAAGCAGGATTTGGCTGGGAGACAAAGATTATCGATGAGAATGGAAATCTGGTCGCACAGGGCGAAACTGGAGAGCTGGCAGTCAAAGGTCCAGGAGTCATGACTTGCTATTATAAAGATGAAAAAGCAACGGCTGAAGTACTTCATGATGGCTGGTTGTATACTGGAGATATGGCAATGGAAGATGAAGATGGATTTATCTATCTGGTTGACCGTAAGAAAGACGTCATTATCAGTGGCGGAGAGAATATTTATCCGGTACAGATTGAAGATTTTCTTCGTACCAATAATAAAATTCTGGATGTGGCAGTTATCGGACTTCCAGATCATAGACTGGGAGAAATTTCAGCAGCAATTATTGAGTTAAAACCTGGTGTAGAGTGCACAGAGGAGGAAATTGATGAATTCTGCAAGAAACTTCCAAGATACAAGAGACCTCGTAAGCTGATTTTTGCAAAGGTTCCTAGAAATCCTACTGGAAAGATTGAAAAGCCAAAGCTTCGTGAGAAGTATGGTGCAGCACATCTGGTCGCAGCGCAGAATCAGGTAGAGATTAAATAATAAAGAGTGATTTACTAGAAATATAAAAGTTCAGGGAGGGTTTGACTCGGTACAAGTCAAACCCTCCCTATTTTGGAATTGTCTATTTTCCAGCAGTTATATACTGCAAGTGATTTATTTATGTTCTTTTTGATATTCCAGAGATGCTTCAATAAATCCACGGAACAATGGGTGTGGTCTATTTGGACGGGATTTTAATTCTGGATGAGCCTGGGTCGCGATGAACCAAGGATGATCTGGAATCTCTACCATCTCTACAATACGTCCATCCGGAGAAAGTCCGGATAATAGCATACCATTTTGAGTCAGTACATCGCGGTAATCATTATTTACCTCATAACGATGACGGTGGCGTTCCTGAATTTCTTCAGATCCGTACAGCTTATATGCTTTGGAGTCTTTATTTAAAACACATGGGTAAGAGCCAAGTCTTAATGTTCCACCGATATTTTCTACATCAATTTGTTCTGGCATGATATGAATGACCGGATGTGTAGTATCTGGATCTAATTCAGCGCTGTGAGCATCATTGTATCCAATGACGTCTCTTGCAAATTCAACGATGGATAACTGCATTCCAAGGCAGAGCCCCAGGAATGGAATATTGTGTGTGCGAGCATATTTGATCGCTTCAAGCATACCGTCAATTCCACGATTGCCAAAACCACCTGGAACAAGAATACCACTGACATCGCCAAGAATTTCATCAACATTATCTGCAGTTACCAGTTCAGAATCTACCCACTTGATATTGACAGTAGCGCGGCTGAAAATTCCACCATGTTTGAGTGCTTCTACAACACTGATATAAGCATCATGAAGCTGTGTGTATTTTCCGACAAGTGCGACGGTTACTTCTGTGTTTGGATTTCGCAGATAGTTCACCATTTCTTTCCAGTCTTTTAAATCTGGTTCCGGACAATTTAAGTGCAAGCATTCGCATACTACCTGAGCCAGATGTTCTTCTTCCATTGCAAGTGGAGCTTCATATAAATATTCAACGTCCAGATTCTGCAATACGTGATTTGCAGGAACATTACAAAACAGAGCAAGTTTATCTTTAATTCCTGTTCCAAGTGGATATTCAGAACGACATACAAGGATATCTGGCTGAATTCCCATGCCCTGCAGTTCTTTTACACTAGCTTGTGTTGGTTTAGTTTTCATCTCTTGAGATGCTTTCAGGTATGGAATTAATGTAACATGAATGAGAATTACATTGTCATGTCCTTTTTCATGCTGGAACTGACGGATGGCTTCCAAAAATGGCTGACTTTCGATATCGCCTACAGTTCCTCCGACTTCAATGATTGCTACTTCTGTATTCTCAGCAGCAGGATTGCGATAAAAGCGAGATTTTATTTCGTTAGTAATATGAGGAATAACCTGTACAGTTCCTCCACCGAAATCTCCGCGTCTTTCTTTTTGAAGTACGGACCAGTAGACTTTACCAGTCGTAACATTGGAATTTTTACCGAGACTTTCATCGATAAAACGCTCATAATGACCAAGATCAAGATCTGTCTCAGTTCCGTCATCAGTTACAAATACTTCGCCATGTTGTACCGGGTTCATAGTACCTGGATCAATGTTGATATAAGGGTCAAATTTCTGCATAGTCACGGTATAACCACGAGCTTTCAGAAGACGACCTAAAGATGCAGCAGTGATTCCTTTTCCAAGTCCTGATACGACACCACCTGTAACAAATACATATTTTACTGCCATAATGTCCTCCTTAGAATGAAAAAATATGTTCAAGCATGTCCCCCAAAAAACATATCTCAAAAAATACTTTAAAAGTATACACCTTTTTTATTAAAAAATACAGAGATTTTAGTCTCTTTTTTCATATTTTGCTTCATAAGTTGCCTGAATAGAAAGGCGCTTTAACTGTTTAATGTCTACAGAGCTTACCATGACGGAAGTATGTGCCTGGCATCCTGCAAGATTCGGAAGCTGTTCTAGTGCTTTCTTTGCAAGTGGATTAGAAGCTGCGCTTACAGAAAGAGCAATGAGAACTTCATCAGTATGAAGGCGTGGATTCTTGTTTCCGAGATACTTTGTCTTTAATGTTTGGATTGGTTCGATGGCTTCCGGTGAAATGACATGGCAGGAATGTTCGATGCCAGCCAGATCTTTCAGGGCATTAAGCAGCATGGCAGCAGTTGCTCCGAGCAGTTTGGAAGTCTTTCCTTTTATAATGCGTCCGTCATGAAGTTCGATAGCAGCAGCAGGACCATTAGTTATTTTCTCGTATTCAAGGGCAGCGTCGACAACTTTTCGGTCATGGATAGTAACACCAGCCTGGTTCATCAACATTTCGATGGTATAGACTTCATTGTCGGAGCACTGACCAAGAAGAAGACGGCGCAGGGATTCGTAATATCTGCGTAAAATTTCCTGTTTGGAAGCTTCGCGGCATGCTTCATCATCACAGATACAGTTTCCGGCCATGTTCACTCCCATGTCTGTTGGTGATTTGTAAGGGCTTTCTCCGTAAATGCGTTGGAAAATTGCATTTAATACAGGAAAAATCTCTACATCACGGTTATAGTTAACGGTTGTCTCGCCATAAGCTTCAAGATGGAATGGATCGATCATATTTACATCGTTCAGATCTGCAGTGGCTGCTTCATAAGCTAAGTTGACCGGATGCTTCAGCGGGATATTCCAGATAGGAAATGTCTCAAACTTGGCATAACCGGCACGGATTCCGCGTTCCAGTTCGTGATAGAGCTGGGAGAGGCAGACAGCCATTTTTCCACTTCCTGGTCCGGGAGCAGTCACAACGACCAGTGGTCTGGAAGTTTCAATGTAATCATTTTTTCCATAACCGTTTTCACTTACAATGACCGGAATGTTGGTCGGATATCCTGCAATCAAGTAGTGGCAGTATACACGGATGCCCATTTTCTCCAGGCGGGCTTTAAATAAGGAAGCACTTTCCTGGTTACTGTATTTTGTAATAACAACACTGCCGACATAGAGTCCGCGATCACGGTAAATGTTCATCAGGCGGAGAACATCAGAATCATAAGTAATTCCAAGATCTCCACGGATTTTGTTGCGCTCGATGTCTTCGGCGCTGATCACGATGATAATTTCTGCCTGATCGGAAAGCTTGTCCAGCATACGGAGCTTACTGTCAGGTTGAAATCCAGGCAGTACACGGGAAGCGTGATAATCGTCAAATAATTTGCCTCCAAATTCCAGATAGAGCTTATTGTCAAACTGACTGATTCGCTCTTTAATGTGGGCAGACTGCATCTGCAGATACTTGTCATTGTCAAAACCAATTTTCATAATGAATAAATCCTCTCTTGTCCTCTGTATTATATTATGAGTTCTATCGTTCATATGCCGGAACTGTTCTGAAATATACAGAAAAATTCAGGCATGAAAAACCACAGAAAAAGTATACTACATATTATGGTTAGTTTACAATCTTTTCATAATGTTTTTATTGATTTCTAACAAGGCTGTCCGTATAATGGAGAGTGACACAGGAGGAGAAAAATGGACAACCAGAACGGAAACAAGGATAATAATAAAAATAACAAACAAGGCTTTTCTTTTGTCATACTGATTACGATGCTGACGGCACTTCTGGTATTTGCCATGTATCAGTTTCAGGGAGTGGACAGTGACCAGGAAATTACTTATAACAAGTTCCTGAAGATGATTGATGAGAAGAAGGTCGAGAAAGTTGAAATTAAGAGTGACAGGATTCTGATCACGGCAAAGAAGGAAAGTGGAGATAAGGTCAACAAGGAATATTACACAGGCCGGATGAATGATGATCAATTGGTGGAGAAACTGGAAAAAGCAAAGATTGATTTCAATCAGGAGGTACCGGATACAACTTCTGCAATTGTTGCCCAGTATGCTATGAATATCATTCCGCTTGTCATATTTATTGCACTGATCGTATGGATGACCCGTAAGATGTCGAAAGGCGGAGGCATGATGGGAATTGGCAAGAGTAATGCCAAGATGTATGTGGAAAAACAGACCGGTGTCACATTTAAGGATGTAGCAGGGCAGGATGAGGCGAAGGAATCTTTGCAGGAAGTTGTAGATTTCCTACACAATCCGGGAAAATATACAAGCGTAGGAGCAAAGCTTCCAAAAGGAGCACTGCTTGTAGGACCTCCGGGAACAGGTAAGACACTTTTGGCAAAAGCAGTTGCAGGAGAGGCAAAAGTACCGTTTTTTTCATTGAGTGGATCTGCATTTGTAGAGATGTATGTCGGCGTCGGAGCATCCAGAGTCCGAGACTTGTTTAAGCAGGCACAGCAGATGGCACCTTGTATTATTTTCATTGACGAGATTGATGCAATTGGTAAGAGCCGTGATACACAGATGGGCGGTAACGATGAGCGTGAGCAGACATTGAACCAGCTTCTGGCTGAGATGGATGGATTTGAAAGTAACAAAGGTCTTGTTCTTCTGGCAGCCACGAACCGTTCGGAGATTCTGGATCCGGCACTGTTAAGACCGGGACGTTTTGACCGTCGTATTATTGTGGAACGACCGGATCTTAAAGGACGTGTGGAAGTACTGAAAGTGCACTCTAAAGACGTGAAGATGGATGAGACGGTTGATCTGGAAGCAATCGCACTTGCAACTTCCGGAGCAGTTGGCTCAGATCTTGCAAATATGATCAATGAAGCCGCAATCAACGCAGTTAAGAATGGAAGAAATGCCGTATCACAGGCGGATCTTTTTGAAGCAGTGGAAGTTGTGCTGGTAGGTAAAGAAAAGAAAGACCGTGTGATGAATCAGGAAGAGCGCAAGATTGTGTCTTACCATGAAGTCGGACATGCGCTTGTCAGTGCGTTGCAGAAGGATTCTGAGCCAGTTCAGAAGATTACGATCGTACCGCGTACGATGGGAGCACTTGGATATGTTATGCAGACTCCGGAAGAAGAAAAGTTCCTGAATACAAAGAAAGAACTGCAGGCTATGTTAGTTGGAATGCTCGGAGGACGTGCTGCAGAAGAGATTGTATTTGATACAGTGACAACAGGGGCTTCTAATGATATTGAGAAAGCAACCAGTGTGGCAAGAGCTATGATTACCCAATATGGTATGAGTGAGAAGTTCGGGCTGATCGGGCTGGAATCGGTCCAGAACAGATATTTGGACGGACGTCCGGTTATGAACTGTGGTCAGGAGACAGCTTCTGAGATTGATCATGAAGTTATGAAGATGCTGAAAGAAGCTTATGAGGAAGCAAAGAAACTTCTTTCAGAACACAGAGAATCACTGGATAAGATTGCAGCATTTCTGATTGAGAAAGAGACAATTACAGGAAAAGAATTCATGAAGATTTTCCATGAAGTAGAAGGAATTGCAGAAGAGTAATACAGAAAGTTAATGTATTTGAATACCGTTTCCCGGGCAAATCAGATTTTTGTCAGGGAGGCGGTATTTTCTGTTACATTGAGTTGAAAAAACAGGGAGTAAATTATGTTTGATATTCAGGAAGAATTAAAAAAGCTGCCGGGCAAGCCGGGAGTTTATCTGATGCATGATGAGACAGATAAAATCATCTATGTGGGAAAAGCAATCAGTCTGAAAAACCGTGTACGACAGTATTTTCAGAGCAGTCGTAACAAAGGGGCTAAGATAGAACAGATGGTGACTCACATTTCCAGGTTCGAGTATATCGTAACAGATTCGGAACTGGAAGCGCTGGTGCTGGAGTGCAATCTTATCAAAGAGCACAGACCCAAATATAACACAATGTTGATGGACGACAAGGCTTATCCATTTATAAAAGTTACTGTGCAGGAGCCATTTCCAAGAGTGATGTTGGCAAGAAGAGTGCAGAAAGATAAGGCAAAGTATTTTGGCCCCTATACGAGTGCCGGGGCAGTGAAAGACACAATAGAACTGATTCGAAAGTTATATTTTATCCGAAGCTGTAACCGGAGACTGCCAAAGGATATTGGAAAAGAGCGGCCATGTCTGAACTATCATATTCATCAGTGCAAAGCTCCGTGTCAGGGATACATTTCGAAGGAGGAATACCGCAAGTCTGTAGAGGAAGTATTACATTTTCTGAATGGCAATTATGATCCGATTCTGGAAAAGTTGAAGGCACAGATGGAAGAAGCGTCAGAGTCATTGGAGTTTGAGCGGGCAATTGAATATCGGGAGTTGATAAACAGTGTACAGAAAATTGCACAGAAGCAGAAAATTACAGACACTGCGGGAGATGACAGGGATATTGTGGCAGTATCAAAAGATTTGGAAGATGCGGTTGTGCAAGTGTTTTTTATTCGAAATGGAAGATTGATCGGGCGGGATCATTTTTATTTGAAGCTAGTGGATAAGGAGACAAAGGCAGAGATACTTTCCAGTTTTATCAAGCAATTTTATGCAGGGACACCATATATTCCGGGACAGATTATGTTGCCAGAGGAAATACCAGATCATGAGATTATTGAGGAATGGCTGACAAGGAAAAAAGAGCATAAAGTACATCTGGTCATTCCGAAAAAAGGAACAAAGGAAAAACTGGTAGAGCTGGCAGAAAAAAATGCCCGAATGGTTCTGACGAAGGATAAAGAGCGGATTAAGAGAGAAGAGGGAAGAACGATTGGTGCAGTCAAAGAACTTCAAAATCTTTTGGGCTTAACCGGACTGCATCGTATGGAGGCGTATGATATTTCCAATACAAATGGATTTGAATCAGTTGGCTCTATGGTTGTCTATGAAAAAGGAAAACCGAAGAGAAATGACTACCGTAAATTCAAGATTAAAGGGGTAAAAGGGGCGAACGATTATGCCAGTATGAATGAAGTGCTTACAAGGCGGTTCGGGCACGGCTTAAGAGAAAAGGAAGAAGGCCGAGAACTTGGCAGTTTTACGGCATTTCCAGATCTGATTCTGATGGACGGTGGTAAAGGACAGGTAAATATTGCACTGGAAGTGCTGGATAAGCTGAATCTGGATATTCCGGTCTGCGGTATGGTAAAGGATGAACACCACAGAACCAGAGGGCTTTATTATCACAATGAAGAGATTCCTATTGACCGGAATTCGGAAGCATTCAGACTGATCACGCGCATTCAGGATGAAGCTCACCGGTTTGCAATTACATTTCACAGGCAGCTTCGCAGTCAAGGACAAGTTCATTCGATTTTGGATGATATTCCAGGTGTTGGACCAGCAAGAAGAAAAGATTTAATGAAGCATTTTGCCAACATTGAGGCAATCAAGAATGCCACTGTAGAGGAACTAAAGAGTCTTCCTTCTATGAATGAAAAATCCGCTAAGGATGTGTATGATTTTTTTCACTGATATGCTATAATTTTAATATTAGTAATAGGATGCCTGGAAGGAGAGACATATATGCGAAAAAATGTAGTTCAAATGAAGCAGATTGTCGAGAAGATGAATCTGAAAAATCTGACACCGGATGTAGAGTTGTCGGATAAGGCTGTGGAGGTTCCGGATATTAACCGTCCTGCATTACAATTGACAGGATTTTTTGAAAGATTTGATTCGGAACGGGTGCAGGTCATTGGTTATGTAGAATATAGCTACCTGACAACATTGGAAGAAAAGAAAAAAGAGGAAATTTATGACACGCTTCTTTCTTACAAGATTCCATGCCTGGTATTTTGCCGTGCTTTAAAACCAGATGATATGCTCTTGCAAAAGGCAACAGAAGCGAATATTCCGGTATTTTCAACAGATTCACATACATCTGCATTTATGGCAGAAATCATTCGGTGGTTAAATGTTCAGTTAGCACCATGTATTTCCATCCATGGAGTACTGGTAGATGTCTACGGTGTCGGTGTGCTGATTATGGGAGAGAGTGGTATTGGAAAAAGTGAGGCGGCTCTGGAATTGATTAAGAGAGGGCACCGGCTTGTCAGTGATGATGTTGTGGAGATCCGCAAGGTCAGTGATGAGACACTGGTAGGAACAGCACCGGATATTACAAGGCATTTTATTGAGCTCAGAGGTATTGGAATTGTGGACGTTAAGACTTTATTCGGTGTTCAAAGCGTCAGAGAGACAAAGAATATTGACCTTGTTATTACACTGGAGGAGTGGAATAAAGAGCGTGAGTATGATCGCCTGGGACTGGAAGATCAGTATACAGAATTTCTTGGGAATAAGGTAGTCTGCCACAATCTTCCAATCCGTCCAGGACGTAATCTGGCTATTATTGTAGAGACGGCTGCTATTAATCACAGACAGAAGTCTATGGGTTATAATGCTGCACAGGAGCTATATCAGAGAGTACAACGTAATCTTACAAAAAAAGATTAAAATATATACACGAGGAGAAAATAACTATGAAATACTGTTTTGGAGCAGATGTTGGGGGAACCACTATAAAACTGGGATTGTTTACAGTGGATGGAGAAATTCTTGATAAATGGGAGATTATTACAAGAACTGAAAATGAAGGTGAATCCATTCTTCAAGATATAGCAACGGCTTTAAAGGAAAAGATTCAGGAAAAAGCAATTCCGGCAGAAGAAGTGATAGGAATTGGAATGGGAATTCCGGCACCGGTAAATTCGGAAGGTATTGTGAGAAAGACAGCGAATCTTGGATGGGGATATAAAGAGGTTAAGAAAGAATTAGAGAATCTGACAGGTTGGCAGGTTGTTGTTGGCAATGATGCCAATGTAGCGGCACTCGGTGAGATGTGGAAAGGTGCTGGACATGGTGAGAAGAATATGGTCATGGTCACACTTGGAACTGGAGTTGGCGGAGGAGTGATCATGGGAGGAAGGCCTTTGATCGGTGCCAATGGAGCTGGCGGAGAAATCGGACATATCTGTGTAAATTACTTTGAAGAAAAGTGTTGTGGCTGTGGAAAGAAAGGCTGTCTTGAACAGTATGCGTCTGCAACAGGAATTGCAAGAATTGCCAGAGAACATCTCGCAGCTGATAAGAAAGATTCAATATTGCGAACTTATGATTTAGATAAGATAGATGCAAAAATCGTATTTGATGCCTTAAAAGAAGGTGATCAGCTTGCAGTAGATGTTGTAGAAGAATTCGGAGAATACCTGGCGAAAGGATTAGCAGACGTAGCAGTCGTAGTAGATCCAAGCCTTTTTGTAATTGGAGGAGGAGTGTCAAAAGCAGGAGAAATTCTCCTTACATATATAGAAAAATATTATCGCAAGCGAGCCTTTTTTGCAAATAAAGATACTCAGTTTGCTATTGCAAGCCTTGGAAATGATGCAGGAATCTGTGGAGCTGCAAAATTGATCCTGGATAGTCAAGTGTAGAAGGCAGATGTTTCGAATATAGGAATATAGGAAAGGAGAGTGGATATCCACTCTCCTGTTTTTGCTTTTTAAATTATCAATACTGGGGTAAGCCAAAATGATTATTGTGTGTTACCACCAGCATCACCGCCACCGGTATTGCCGCCGGTATCACCACCACCGGTATTGCCGCCGGTATCACCACCAGTGTTACCGCCACCAGCATCACCGCCACCGGTATTGCCGCCAGTGGTGCCGCCAGTATTATCTCCGGTATTAGTACCGGTATTGTTACCAGTATTATCGCCATTTGTGTCATGGGACTTACTGTCATTTTCTTCAGAATCATAGTCTTCAGAATGGTTTTTATGTCCCGGACAACTCTGATCTGGAAGGCTGTCTGTTGCAAAATATTCTGTTACACTTGGACAACTGGAAGTTGCCAGATATCCGCTAATTGTGCAGACGGATTTTTGCTCTACAGAACTTGGCATTACAAAATCTTTTGCTTCAAGATTCTCATGTACTCTGCTCATGATTCCTTTCCAAATGCGGAAACGGAATTTTGTATCGGAATTACATTCTTTGTTATCATCATAACCGCCCCATACAGCACATGTGTAATATGGTGTATATCCGACAAACCATAAGTCCTTGTTGGATGTTGTTGTACCTGTTTTACCGGCAACCGGCATATTATCTAACTGGCAGGCTTTACCGGTACCTTCCTCTACTACGGTCTGAAGAGCACTCGTAAGAAGTCCGGCTGTACTGTCTTTGATTGCCTGGTGACTTTCGCCAGTTCCGTCAAGAAGAACATTGCCATCATGATCTAAAACTTTCGTGTAAAGAGTTGGTTTATTGTAAACGCCGTTGTTGGCAATTGCAGCATAGGCACTACAGAGTTCGTAATTATAAACACCATCTGTCAGACCACCAAGGGCAAGGGTTTTTGTGTTATCAGAATAAGTTTTTCCATTTACTACTTTGTTAGTTACCAGTGTGTTGATGCCAAGTTTCTCACAATATTCCATACCTACATCTTGAGTAACAAGATCACTGGTCTGCACAGCACAGGAGTTGAGAGAAAGTGCGATAGCGGTACGCATGGATACATCGCCTTTACTTCCTTTAATAGTTTTTCCACCGCCAACATCATAATTTTTATCATCAATGACAGAAGCAAGTGTCATCTCGTCCAGATCCAGAGCCGGTGCATAAGCAGCCAGGATTTTAAAAGTAGATCCAGGTTGTCTCTTGGAACCTTTGTATGCACGATTCAGTCCTAGACTGGTTGATTTGGCACCTCGGCCACCGACCATGGCTTTGATCTGACCGGTATACTGATCCATCAAAGTAATGGAAGCTTGTGGCTGTGGTGAGATGTTTATAACTTCATTGTAAGTATCACCTTCCTGAGCGATGGTAGATTTCCATTCTTCTACCATGGCACGGGCGGCATCTTCACTTTTATATAAAAGTCCTTGATCTTTGTTATAGGTTTCTTTTACATATTTTTTGATGTGGCCGGAAGAGTAATTCTCAGTACTTCCATCTGCACGCGTGACAGTCAGTGCATAGTCGAGACCATATTCGATATTTGATGGATAATTGGAATCATCGTTGGCTTCTTCGTCACAAATCTGCTGAAGAGACTGATTCTGAGTGGAGTAAATGCTAAGACCTCCACTGTAAACAGCATTGTAAGCCTGTGTTTCTGAAAAACCACATTGATCCTGCAGGTCATTCATGACTTGATCTGCAAGTGCATCTACAAAATAACTATATGCGTTGGAAGAATCTGTCTGGGTTTCGTTAACAGACTGGATTCTTGCATATACATCATCTGCCATTGCTTCATCATAAGCAGCCTGGTCGATATATCCCTGTTTCAGCATATTCTTAAGAACCTTATCACGACGCTTCTGGTTCTTTTGAGGGTTCGTGATTGGATTCAGGTTACCAGGACTCTGTGTAATACCTGCAATAACAGCACTTTCAGAAAGAGTCAGTTCTGAAACATCTTTGTTGAAATATCTTTTCGCAGCAGATTGAACACCGAGACAGTTCTGCCCTAAGTTGATGGTGTTCAGATAAGCTTCCATAATCTCATCTTTACTCATCTGCTTTTCGATGGAAACGGCAAGGAACTGTTCCTGGAGTTTTCGCTGTAGCTTATCGTAGAATGTCTTTTCATTTACAAAGTTCGGAAAGACATTATTTTTTATGAGCTGCTGTGTCAGTGTACTGGCTCCCTGGGAACCCCCGGAAATAAGAGAAACACCGGCACGGACAATACCTTTGATATCAATTCCGTTATGCTCATAAAAACGTTCATCCTCGATAGCAACAAATGCATGCTGAAGATCTGCCGGAATCTCATCGATTGTTTTATATACACGGTTAGAACCTGCGGCAACAAAACGTTCAATTTCAGTTGTTCCGTCGTCAGCGTACACTAAAGTTGTAAATCCCTGTGGTTTTACATCATCAGGTGTAATATCCGGAGAATTGTCAATAATCTTTTTCACAAATAGTCCGCCACCGGCAACACCGGCGATTGCAACCACGATGATGCAAAGAAGGAGTGCCTTAAATAATCGGACTCCTACACGCTTTGCCTGCATAGCAGACTTTGACGTAATCTGCTTCTGGCGCTTTGCGGCTTTTTTCTTACCATAATTCATGCGTATATGCCTCCTTTATACCAGGTTATTATAGCAAATTAGCTATTTGAAATAAAGAAAAAAATGAAAACTTCATATTTTCTATGGAAAATCTTAAGAAGTTTGATATAGTAATGTGGTAGGAAGTAAAAAAAGACTTCTTAAGTGTAATATGTATGAATGAAAAATCAAGGGAGTTATGTAAATATGTTGGATAAATATAAAGTTGTGTATAAAGGTGGACAGGATGAAATTATAGAAAAAAAGTCCAGATTTATTGCGACAGTTGCTCCGGTAGAAAGCGAAGAAGAAGCACTTGCTTTTATAGAAGCAATGAAGAAAAAATATTGGGATGCGAGACATAACTGTTTTGCGTATGTCATCGGAGAGAGAGGACAGCTTGCAAGATGCAGTGATGACGGAGAACCTGGCGGCACTGCCGGAAAACCTATGCTGGATGTTCTTCTTGGGGAAGAAATCCGCAATATAGTAGTTGTTGTGACCCGCTACTTTGGAGGAACACTTCTTGGAACCGGAGGGCTTGTAAGAGCTTATTCTTCTTCTACACAGGCGGGAATCCGTGCATCTGTAATTATAACCAGAATCCGGGGGCTTAAACTGAATATTAAGACAGATTATAATGGTCTTGGAAAAGTGCAGTATATTTTGGGACAACGTGGAATCAAGCTGATTGATAGTATTTATACGGAAAATGTAGAATTAAGTGTTTTATTGCCTTTGGGAGAGGTAAAGACTGTGGAAGCAGAGATTACAGAAGGAACTAATGGAAGAGTAAAAATGGAAGAAGGCGATGAGTGCTGGTTCGCACAGATTGATGGGGAGCCGCAGATAGTGGCGTAAGAGCAAAGTTTCTGCGACGCTGCCTCTCGGCCATGGCAGTCGCCATATAGAAAAAAGCAACAAGCAAGAGCCACGATGCCGCGATGCTGCCTCTCGGCCATGGCAGTCGCCATACAATAACAAGCAACAAGCAAGAGCCTCGATGCCGCGATGCTGCCTCTCGGCCATGGCAGTCGCCATACATAAAAATAACAAGAACGACCGGAGAATGTAAACACTCTCCGGTCGTTCTTGTTATTTCCATGTCTTGCTTGTTGCTTTATGAGAATTCTGGTTCGATTAATCCGAAAGATCCATCTTTTCTCTTATATACTACGTTAACTTCTTCATTCTCAGCATTGAAGAATACAAAGAAGTTATGTCCAAGTAATTCCATCTGTACGCATGCGTCTTCTGGATACATTGGTTTGATTCCGAATCTTTTTGTGCGGACAATTTTTACTTCATCGTCTTCAATTGACTCTTCTGTCTCAAAAAGAGTCTTGCTGAAGTTGTTACCTTCCTGATTCTTTGCTACCAGTTTGTTTTTATATTTTCTGAGCTGACGCTCGATGACTTCTTCTACTAGGTCGATGGATACATACATATCGTCGCTTTCCTGCTCGGAACGAATGATGTTGCCTTTTACAGGGATTGTAACCTCAATCTTCTGATGTTCTTTCTGAACGCTGAGTGTTACATGAATCTCTGTGTCAGGTGTGAAGTAACGCTGTAATTTTCCTAATTTGCTCTCTACAGCATCTTTTAATCCTGGTGTTACGTCAATGTTCTTTCCAATAATAATGAATTTCATATTGTCCAACTCCTTTGCTACGTTTTTTCAGACGTTAATATCTGACAGTTGGTGGCCAGAACGGTAATCTATCTGATAGATATAGTATAGCACGTTTTGTTGTTAATGTATAGCACGTATTACTTCAATTCTTGAAATTTTTCCATCAGATTTTTTTGCGATGCGTAGACCGAAGCTTTTGAAGAAAACACAGGCTCCGATCTCGTTATTTATATTTTCTTTTTTTAACTGATCAAGCATCACCTCTTCCAGTGTATCGTTTCCTGAATACGGAAGGTCAATGGAAAGAAGCCTGGCAATATTTTTTGCTTTTGCAGATGCGTGGAAGATGTATTTGTCAGCATCATCAAAATTACAGAATAAGAATTTACGTGTGGCAAATAATACAGCGATTGCGCAGACACCGACAAGACTGCTCCAGATGGAAGAATGATCGATGATGATTTGTCTTGCAATTGCAAATAAGAGAACTTCGAAAACTGTCTGTGGGGAGTGAGAGTACATCATTTTAATAAGCTCGACACCGATGATCAGATTGAAGCAAGTTTCCAGAAGATCTTCGTAGTTAGGCCAGACATTTAAATCTGGAATTTTGTAAATCGCACCGGCTACACGCAGACACAATAAGATAATACCGGCGGTCAATATAAATGAAATAACAAATTCCAAAATATCAGACAGCCGTTTTAAAAATACAGATATAGATTCTTTCATATGTTTTTTGTCTCCTTGGGAATTAGTAATAAGTAAGTAGTAAAAATCTACAATATAGAGTATAAAGTATCGGAGTAGTCTTGCCAATATAGAATTTGGAAAGGATGTAGAAAATATGAAGAACACGGTCAAAAGATTCAAAAAACTGTCCGCAACAAAAATGTATACGGACAGCTTCAAGTCTTGAATAGTATTTTATTATTTCAGGTTGCTTCTTTTTCTCATCTTAGGATCCAGAATTTTCTTGCGGATTCTCAAATTGTCTGGTGTAACTTCCAGAAGCTCGTCAGTGTCGATAAAATCGATTGCCTGCTCCAGACTTAATACTCTCGGAGGTGTCAGGCGGAGAGCCTCATCTGCACTGGAAGAACGAGTGTTTGTAAGATGTTTTGTCTTGCAGACATTAATCTCGATATCATCTGTCTTTGCATTCTGTCCGATGACCATACCGGAGTAAACTTTTTCACCTGCTCCAATGAATAACTGTCCACGCTCCTGGGCAATATAAAGTCCGTAAGTTACAGATTCTCCAGTCTCAAATGCGATCAGAGATCCCTGTTTTCGATACTGAATATCACCTTTGTATGGTGCGTAGCCGTCAAATGCTGTGTTCATGATTCCATTTCCCTTTGTATCAGTCATGAAATCCCCACGGTATCCAATGAGTCCACGGGAAGGAATACGGAACTCAAGACGGGTATATCCGCCATTTCCGGCACCCATCGTCTGAAGTTCGCCTTTTCTCTGGCTCAGTTTCTCGATGACAACACCAGTAAATTCGTCTGGTACATCGATGTATGCAATCTCCATAGGCTCTAAGAGCTTACCATTTTCATCTTTCTTATAAAGAACTTCTGCCTTGCTGACAGCAAATTCGTATCCTTCACGTCTCATATTCTCAATAAGAACAGAAAGGTGAAGTTCGCCACGACCAGAAACTTTGAAAGAATCCATGTTCTCTGTATCTTCGACACGAAGGCTGACATCTGTATTCAGCTCACGCATCAGACGGTCGCGCAGGTGACGGGAAGTCACAAATTTTCCTTCCTGTCCGGCAAATGGGCTGTCGTTTACCATGAAGTCCATGGAAATCGTAGGCTCTGAAATCTTCTGGAACGGAATGGCTACCGGATTTTCAGGAGAGCAGAGTGTATCTCCGATGGAAATGTCGGAAATACCGGAAATTGCTACAATGGAACCGATGGTTGCTTCTTTTACTTCTACTTTTTTCAGACCATCGAATTCGTAGAGCTTACTGATTTTAACTTTCTGCTGTTTGTCCGGATCATGATGGTTGACAACAACCATATCCTGGTTCACTGCGATCGTACCGTTATCTACTTTACCAACACCGATACGTCCTACATACTCATTGTAATCAATTGTACTGATAAGAACCTGAGTCGGAGCTTCCGGGTCGCCTTCCGGTGCAGGAATGTAGTCTAAGATTGTATCAAACAGTGGTTTCATATCTTTCATGTCATCTGTCAGCTCTAAAGCAGCAACACCAGCTTTTGCAGAAGCATATACGAACGGACAGTCAAGCTGCTCATCCGATGCACCAAGATCAATGAGAAGTTCCAGAACTTCATCGATAACAGACTCAGCTCTTGCTTCTGGACGATCGATTTTGTTGATGCATACAATAACAGGAAGTTTTAATTCCATTGCTTTTCTGAGAACGAACTTTGTCTGTGGCATAGCACCTTCAAATGCATCAACTACGAGGATAACTCCGTTTACCATTTTAAGGACACGTTCTACTTCGCCGCCGAAATCAGCATGTCCAGGTGTGTCAATGATATTAATCTTCACCCCGTTATAAGTAACGGCAGTATTTTTAGAGAGAATAGTGATTCCACGTTCTCTTTCAATATCGTTGGAATCCATGACACGTTCCTCAACGGCCTGATTTTCACGGAATACGCCGCTTTGCTTTAATAATTCATCTACCAGTGTCGTTTTACCGTGGTCAACATGGGCGATAATTGCGATATTTCTTACATCTTCGCGTTTTGTCTTCATTTTATAACATCCTTTTCTTTGAATCTTCACTTGTAAACACTTCTAATTTAATATATACAACTTTATTAGTCTACCACATTTTTGAAATTTTACAAGAGTTTAAAAAAGTTGTTCTAAATTCTGTACTTTAAGCATAGATTATTAAAGACCATAGGAAATACGTTTTAGAGGAAGGAGAACTTAAAATTATGTCAGATAAGATTATTGAAAATAACCAGGTGACGATTATGGGGGAGATTGCTTCAGATTTTACTTTCAGCCATGAGGTATTCGGGGAAGGATTTTATATGGTAGAGGTAAAGGTGAAGCGTCTGAGCAACTCGGAAGACCGGATTCCATTGATGATTTCGGAGCGTCTGATTGATGTGACAAGAGATTATACAGGTGAGTATATTATGGTGAATGGTCAGTTCCGGTCTTATAACAGACATGAAGAGCAAAAAAATCGGCTTGTATTATCTGTATTTGTAAGAGAGTTGGAGTTTATTGATGAAGAACTGGATGGAGCGAAGACGAATAGCATTTTCCTGGACGGCTATATCTGTAAACTTCCGGTCTATCGGAAAACTCCACTTGGGAGAGAAATCGCTGACCTTTTGCTGGCGGTGAACAGACCATATGGAAAATCAGATTACATACCATGTATCTGCTGGGGAAGAAATGCGAGATATGCTTCTGCATTTGAAGTAGGAGAGCATGTGCAGATCATAGGCAGAATACAGAGTCGTACTTATATAAAGAAGTTATCGGATACGCTGACGGAAGAGAGAACCGCGTATGAGGTATCTGTAAGTAAACTGGAATGTGTGGAAATATAAAAATGGGCAGGTCAGAATGTTCGCAACTTGTTTAGAAGTATAGTCTTTCATTGACATCCCTTGATAATGATGCTAAAATTTCAATTAATAATGAATCATGACAGATAATTTAAAGCGCATGGAAAGTCAGGAGGAGTACGATGGCTATATTTACTGGAGCTGGAGTGGCAATTGTCACACCATTTAATGATGATGAAGAAAGAAGTATTAATTATGATAAGTTAGATGCACTGCTTGATTACCACTGCAATAATGGAACAGATTGTATTGTAATCTGTGGAACAACTGGCGAGTCTGCAACAATGACAGAAGAAGAACATATGCAGTGCGTAAAGTTTGCAATTGACAGAGTGAAAGGCAGAATTCCAGTTATTGCAGGTACAGGTTCTAATTGTACACGTACAGCAATTGATATGTCTAAGGAGGCAGCAGATTATGGTGCAGACGGATTACTTCTTGTTACACCTTATTATAATAAGGCCACACAGGCAGGACTGATCGCACATTATGAAGCTGTAGCAAAAGAAGCGAAGGCACCAATTATTATGTATAGTGTTGCAAGCAGAACAGGCTGTAATATTGAGCCGGCTACTGTGGCAGAACTTGTAAAGAATGTTGACAATATTGTAGGTGTAAAAGAGGCATCTGGAAATATTTCCCAGGTTGCAAAGATCATGTCTCTGACAGATGGTAACATTGATCTGTACTCAGGAAATGATGATCAAATCGTACCATTACTTTCTCTGGGAGCAAAGGGAGTGATTTCGGTTCTTTCTAATGTAGCTCCAAAGGAGACGCATGATATCTGTGCGAAGTTTTTTGAGGGAGATGTGAAAGGAAGTCTGGACCTTCAGTTAAAAGCAATTCCGCTTATTGAAAAGCTTTTCTGTGAAGTTAATCCGATTCCTGTTAAGAAAGCAATGGAACTTATGGGAAAAGACTGCGGACCGCTTCGCATGCCATTAACTGAACTTTCACCAGAACACACAAAAGCACTTGCACAGGCCATGAAGGGTTTTGGAATTGAGCTGGCATAGAGATTTTTAAGAATGGCAGTAGGAATGATAATTACAGATAAAAGGATATCCCGGGTGATATCCTTTTCTGTCATGTAAAAAGACAAGGAGGAAAAATATTATGGTACGTGCGATTATGCATGGCTGCAATGGCAAGATGGGACGTGCGATCACCACACTTGCAAAAGAAGATGCAGAGGTAGAGATCGTGGCAGGAGTGGATGCATATACGGAAGTTGCAAATGAATATCCAGTGTTCGATAGTATCGAAAAGTGTGATGTAGAAGCAGATGTTGTGATTGACTTTTCAAATGCAAAGGCAGTAGACGGACTTTTGGATTATTGTGTAGAAAAACAGATTCCTGTTGTTCTTTGCACAACAGGACTTTCAGAGGAACAGCTTCAGGAGGTAGAAGAAGCATCCAAGAAGGTAGCAGTTCTTCGTTCTGCCAATATGTCACTTGGAATCAATCTTTTGATGCAGCTTTTGAAAGAGGCGACAAAAGTACTGTCTCCGGCAGGTTATGATATTGAAATTGTTGAAAAGCATCACAACCAGAAATTGGATGCCCCAAGTGGAACTGCAATCGCTCTTGCAGATTCTATCAATGAGGCGGCAGATGGACAGTACGAGTATGTTTATGACAGAAGTCAGGTCAGAAAGAAACGTGATAAAAAAGAACTTGGAATATCAGCCGTGCGCGGAGGTACAATTGTTGGGGAACACGAAGTACTCTTTGCAGGAATAGATGAAGTGATTGAGTTCAAACATACAGCATACTCCAGAACTGTATTTGGAAAAGGTGCGGTAGAGGCTGCAAAATTCCTTGCCGGAAAAGAGGCAGGAAAATACGATATGTCAGACGTAATATTAAAATAATATTACGAGGAATCTTGGGGCAGATTGCAGGAATGCAAAGCACAAAGCAATCCGTAAATATTATAGTTGAAAAAAACAACCATATTATATAAAGGAGAGGTTATGAAAGATTTAGAAGCACGTTATTTGGAGAGACTTTCTCAACTGTATCCGACCATTGCTAAGGCATCAACAGAGATTATTAACTTACAGGCAATTTTAAATTTGCCAAAAGGGACGGAACATTTTCTTACGGATATTCATGGGGAATATGAAGCATTTTCCCATGTTCTTAAGAATGGATCGGGAGCAGTTCGTAGAAAAATTGACGAAGTCTTCGGAAATACTATGAGTAGTAAGGATAAGAAGACCCTTGCTACTCTTATTTATTATCCAAGAGAGAAGATGGAGCTCATTAAGAAAAAAGAAGAAAATATGGAGGACTGGTATAAGATTACGTTGTATCGTCTGATTGAAATCTGCAAGCGGACTTCAAGTAAGTATTCCAGATCTAAAGTCAGAAAAGCTCTGCCTCCGGAATTTGCTTATGTCATTGAGGAATTGATTACAGAGAAAGCAGATGTTATGGATAAGGAGTCCTATTATAATTCTATTGTAGATACGATCATCCGAATCAAACGTTCCGAAGAGTTTATTGTGGCTTTGAGTGAATTGATCCAGAGACTTACTGTAGATCATCTGCATATTGTAGGAGATATTTATGATCGTGGGCCGGGACCACATATTATTATGGACAAGCTGATGGGTTATCATTCTATGGATATCCAATGGGGAAATCATGACGTACTCTGGATGGGGGCGGCAGCAGGACAACAGGGCTGTGTTGCAAATGTTGTCCGCATCTGTGCAAGATATGCAAATCTGGAGATTTTGGAGGATGGCTATGGAATTAACCTCCTGCCGCTTGCTACATTTGCACTGAACACATATCGGGATGATCCATGCAGCTGCTTTGAACTGAAGGATGATCCGGACTATGATCCCAGTGAAACAATGCTGAACATGAAGATGCATAAGGCGATTTCTATTATCCAGTTTAAGATAGAAGGGCAGATTATCAAAAAAAATCCTGGATTTAAGCTGGAACACCGAAATCTTTTGCATCTGATTGATTATGAAAATGGTTTGATCGAGTTGGATGGAAAAACATATGAACTTCTGGATAAAAATTTCCCGACGATCGATCCAAAACGGCCATATGCATTGACAGAAGCCGAAGAAGAGGTGCTGGATCGTCTGACACAGGCATTTGTCAACTGTGAAAAATTACAGAGCCATATGCATTTCCTTTTAAGTAAAGGTGGATTATACAAAGTGTACAATAACAACTTGTTGTATCACGGTTGTATTCCGCTGAATGAAGATGGAAGTTTTAAGTCAGTAAAAATATACGGGCGTTCTTACAAAGGAAAGGCACTTTATGAGGTGCTGGAAAGCTATGTGAGAAAGGGATTTTATGCCATTGACGAGAAGGAACGAAAGCGTGGGAAGGATATGATGTGGTATATCTGGCTCAGCGAGAATTCACCGCTGTTCGGTAAGGACAAGATGGCAACGTTTGAGCGATATTTCCTGGCAGAAAAAGAGACACATAAGGAGAAAAAGAATCCTTATTATGATTTTTTGGAAAATGATAAGGTGGTCGACCGTATTTTGAAAGAATTCGGACTAGAGCATTCCTTTAGTCATATCATCAATGGTCATATGCCGGTAAAATCCAAAAATGGAGAAAATCCGATGAAATGTGGAGGCAAAGTATTTGTTATCGACGGAGGATTTTCAAGAGCATATCAGAAACAGACCGGAATTGCAGGTTATACGCTGATCTATAATTCTTATGGTATGATTTTAAGTGCCCATGAGCCGTTTGAATCGAAAGAATCAGCAATTGAAAATGAAACAGATATTCATTCTGATACCATTGTGACAGAAATTGTATCAAAGCGCCAGTCTGTTTTAGACACGGATGTGGGAAAAGAACTGGTAGAACAGATCCATGATCTGGAATTTCTCCTGGAGGCATACAGAAGCGGCCGCATTGCAGAACGACTGTAAAATAATGTCAATCTCTAAAAAGGTATAGAAAACTGTAAAATGCAGATATTACTATCAGCAAGTGAAGTATTTGCATGTAGCATTCTATACGGAAAAGGAGACGAAAATTATGAAACGGTTAAAAAAGTTATTGTTGATTATGATGTGTGTTGGTATTCTGGTTTCAGTTACTGCCTGTGCAGGAAATTCAAATGATAATGGAGCAGGGCAGAATGATGTGGTGAATGACAATGGCGCGAATGACACACAGACTGGTGATAGTGCCATGGACAAAATCGGTGACGGCCTGGAAGATGGAATTGACGATGTCGGAAAAGGCGTAGGCGATGTAGTCGATGATCTGGATGGTGATGGACGGTCGGATAACCGGAAAAACACAAACAATAACACAGTGAATGATGCGACGACTGGTAATGACAATGTAAACGACAGATAAGAAAAGAATGTAAGATAAGAAGACAAGGTCACATTTTTTCGGGGATAAATGGATTTGTCCCTGTGAGAGTGTGGCTTTTCTTTTAGATAAGGAAAGGAGTTTTTTCATGCATTTCAGACCTTGTATAGACATACATAATGGAAAAGTCAAACAAATTGTAGGCGGTAGTCTTACTGATCAGGGCAATCAGGCAAAGGAAAATTTCACGGCCTCTGAAAATGCGGATTATTATGCAAAAATGTATCAGAAAGACGGACTTATAGGGGGACATGTGATACTTTTAAATCCGGTATCTTCAGAATATTATAGAGAAACGAAAGCACAGGCAATACTGGCACTTGGCGCATATCCAAAAGGACTTCAGGTGGGCGGTGGAATCCATGCCGAAAATGCAGAAGAGTTTCTGGAGGCGGGGGCAAGCCATGTGATCGTAACATCTTATGTGTTCCGCGACGGGAAGATAAATTGGGAAAATATGGAAAAACTTAAATATGCAGTGGGGAAAGAAAATGTTGTCATTGATTTGAGCTGCAGGAAAAAAGAAGACGGTTATTATATAGTGACAGACCGCTGGCAGAAGTTTACGGATGTAAAACTGACACAGGAAGTTTTAAGGGAAATTGCCGGATATTGCGATGAATATCTGGTGCATGGTGTAGATGTAGAAGGAAAATCAGCAGGAATTGATGCAGAGCTGGCAAAAATTCTTGGAGAGTTCGATGTGATACCAGTGACTTATGCAGGAGGAATCGCAAGTCTTGAGGACATTGAACATTTTAGAAAAAAGACGGGTGGAAAAGTGGATTTTACAATAGGAAGTGCGCTGGATCTTTTTGGAGGACATCTTCCATATGAGCAGATTAAAAAATATTAGTATAGAATTTATGCAGCTTAGTTCGCAACAAGAATGCGAGAGAATTCTTGAATGATGAGAAAATATTTCAAGTGTGAACAGTTTGAAAACACTTTGTAAATTGGTTGAATTGCATTCTTGATAGTGATAGAATGGATACTGAGTAAATTTACGGACAAGGAGTAATGTATAGATATGGGCTTATTGCAAAAAATTTTTGGAACACATAGTGAAAATGAGTTAAAGCGTATCTATCCCATTGTAGATGAGATTGAAGCGTTGGGGCCGCAGATGGAGCAGCTTTCCGACGAGGAGCTTAAGAATAAGACACAGGAATTTAAGAGCCGTCTGAAAGGCACAGAGACACTGGATGATATTCTGCCGGAGGCGTTTGCAGTTGTGCGTGAGGCGGCAGGACGTACACTTGGCATGAAGCATTACAGAGTACAGTTGATCGGAGGAATTATTCTTCATCAGGGACGTATTTCTGAGATGAAGACTGGTGAAGGTAAGACACTGGTTTCTACACTTCCGGCTTATTTGAATGCATTGACCGGTGAGGGGGTGCATATTGTAACAGTCAACGACTATCTGGCAAAGCGTGATGCTGAGTGGATGGGACAGGTTCATGAGTTCCTGGGACTGACTGTCGGAGTTGTATTGAATAGCATGGATAATGATGAGAGACGTGCTGCATACAATTGCGATATTACTTATGTAACGAACAACGAACTCGGATTTGATTATCTGAGAGATAACATGGTTATTTATAAAGAGCAGCTCGTTCAGCGTGGACTGAAATATGCTATCATCGATGAGGTCGATTCCGTATTGATTGATGAGGCGAGAACACCACTGATCATTTCCGGTCAGAGTGATAAATCTACCAAGCTATATGAAGCATGCGATATTCTTGCGCGTCAGTTGGAAAAAGGCGAGGCGAGTGGTGAATTCAGTAAGATGAATGCCATTATGGGCGAGGATATTGAAGAGACTGGTGATTTTATCGTCAATGAAAAAGAGAAGAATATCAACCTGACAGAAGATGGTGTAAAGAAAGTTGAAAAGTTCTTTCATATTGAGAACCTGGCTGATCCGGAAAACCTGGAAATCCAGCATAATATTATCCTTGCGCTGCGTGCACATAATCTGATGTTCCGTGACCAGGATTATGTTGTAAAAGACGATGAAGTACTCATCGTTGACGAGTTTACCGGACGTATTATGCCGGGACGCCGTTATTCAGACGGACTTCATCAGGCAATCGAAGCAAAAGAGCATGTGAAGGTTAAGAGAGAAAGTAAGACACTGGCAACCATTACTTTCCAGAACTTGTTTAACAAATTTGAGAAGAAAGCCGGTATGACAGGTACAGCCCTTACTGAGGAGAAGGAGTTCCGTGAGATTTATGGAATGGATGTAATTGAGATTCCGACTAATCGTCCGGTTGCGAGAAAAGACTTGGAAGATGCCGTATATAAGACAAAGAAAGAAAAATTCAATGCAGTATGTGATGAAATTGAAAAAGCGCATGCAAATCATCAGCCAGTGCTTGTTGGTACAATTACAATTGAGACTTCTGAACTTTTAAGCAGTATGCTCAAACGAAGAGGAATTAAGCATAATGTATTGAATGCTAAGTATCATGAGCTGGAGGCTGAAATCGTGGCGCAGGCAGGTATTCACGATGCGGTTACGATTGCAACGAATATGGCCGGCCGTGGTACAGATATCAAGCTGGATGATGAGTCAAGAGAAGCCGGTGGATTAAAGATCATCGGTACTGAGCGTCACGAATCCAGACGTATTGATAACCAGTTACGTGGCCGTTCCGGCCGTCAGGGGGATCCGGGAGAATCTAGATTCTACATTTCTTTGGAAGATGACCTGATGAGACTGTTCGGTTCTGAGAGACTGATGCAGGTGTTTGAGACGCTTGGAGTAGAAGAAGGCGAGCAGATCGAGCATAAGATGCTTTCCAGTGCGATTGAGAAAGCTCAGCAGAAGATTGAGAGCAATAACTTTGCAATTCGTAAGAATCTGTTAGAGTACGACCAGGTTATGAATGAGCAGAGAGAAATCATCTACGAAGAGAGAAGACGTGTGCTGGATGGCGAGAATATGCGTGATTCCATCTTCCATATGATTAATGATTACATTGAGAATACTGTAGATGCTGAAGTTTCAGTAGATCAGGACTATGAGGACTGGGATCTGATTGAACTGAACCGTGTAATAGGAGCGGTCATTCCGATGGCACCGGTAACACCGGATGATGTCAAAGGTATGGGACAGAAAGAGCTGAAGCATCTGTTAAAAGAGCGCGCAGCAAAAGCGTATGAAGCAAAAGAAGCAGAGTTCCCGGAGCCGGAGCATATCCGTGAGCTGGAACGTGTCGTGCTTTTGAAAGTTATTGATGCAAAATGGATGGATCATATTGACGATATGGATCAGCTCCGTCAGGGAATCGGTCTTCAGGCTTACGGTAACCGTGACCCGAAGATTGAGTATAAGATGCTTGGATATGATATGTTCGGCGAGATGACTCAGGCAATTACAGAGACAACAGTCAGAACTTTGATGCATGTAAGAATCGAGCAGAAAGCTGAGCGCGAGCAGGTCGCAAAAGTAACTGGAACCAATAAAGATGACACAGCTCTTCGTGAGCCGAAGAAGCGGGAAAACAAGAAGATCTATCCAAATGACCCTTGCCCATGTGGAAGTGGTAAGAAGTACAAACAGTGCTGTGGAAGAAATAAATAACAGACAAATCTAAAAAGGGATGAATCTCCCGTTGCGAAAAGTGACGGGAGAGATGTCGTTATGCAGTAAGTTAAAAATATAAAAAAGAAAGAGGTGAGGCAGTGTGATTGAATTAGAACAGTATAAGGGAATTATGAACTCCTATGAAGAACCTCTTGCCGAAATGAGGGATTCACTTTGACATTTCCGGCAAAGAGAACAGGGTTGAGGAACTGGAACGTAAGATAGAAGAACCGGGATTCTGGGATGCGCCGGAAGAATCACAAAAAATCATGAAAGAATTAAAAGATCTTCAGGAACATTTGAAAGTGATCCATGCATTATATTCGGAGTATGATGATATCTGTACACTGATTGAGATGGTTGATGAAGAGGAAGACCGCTCGATGGTGAAGGAAATTGAAAAGGATATTGCTCATTTTGAGGAAGATTTTGAAAAACTCAGAATTGAGACATTGTTATCTGGAGAATATGATTCCTGCAATGCGATTATGACATTACATGCCGGAACAGGCGGAACGGAGGCATGTGACTGGGTGAATATGCTGTACCGTATGTATACCAGGTGGTTTCAGACAAAAGGATTTTCGGTTCAGGTACTGGACTATCTGGATGGAGATATTACCGGAATAAAAAATATTACATTTGAAGTAGTTGGAGACAATGCCTATGGCTATCTGAAATCAGAAAAAGGTGTACATCGGCTTGTAAGAATTTCGCCATTTAATTCAGCGGGAAAGAGACAGACTTCTTTTGCTTCCTGCGATGTGGTGCCGGATATTGAAGAAGACATTGATATTGATATTTTAGATGATGATCTGAAAATTGATACCTATCGTGCAAGCGGGGCTGGCGGACAACATGTCAATAAGACATCTTCTGCAATCCGAATCACGCATTTGCCGACAGGAATTGTAGTTCAATGCCAGAATGAAAGATCACAGCATCATAATAAAGAAAAAGCTATGCAGATGTTGAAGGCAAAATTAAAGCTGCTGCAGGAGCAGGAACAGGCAGAAAAAGTATCAGATATCCGGGGAGAAGTAAAAGACATCGGATTCGGTAATCAGATAAGGTCCTATGTTATGCAGCCATACACGTTGGTAAAAGACCATAGAACGAATGTGGAAAATGGCAATGTTACGGCGGTTCTTGACGGAGATCTTGATATGTTTATAAACGCCTATTTAAAATATGTATCAGGCGGTGAAAAGGGAGGAACGGTATGATAAATATAGCAGTGATGGGGTATGGTACAGTTGGTTCAGGTGTCGTGGAAGTTATTGATACCAATGGTGAGCGCATTGCCCAGAGAATCGGGGATGCACTGAATGTAAAATATGTGTTGGACATCAGGGATTTTCCAGAAGACCCGATACAGGAAAAAATAATTCATGATTTTGAGACAATTATCTCCGATGATGAGATTCAGATCGTTGTGGAAGTCATGGGAGGAATCGAGCCTGCGTATACATTTGTAAAAAGAAGCCTTCTTGCCGGAAAATGTGTCGTAACTTCCAATAAGGCACTTGTGGCAAAGCACGGTGCAGAATTGCTTTCTATTGCAAAAGAAAAGAACATAAATTTTCTGTTTGAGGCAAGTGTAGGCGGTGGCATTCCGATCATCCGTCCGCTTAATTCTTCGCTGACAGCAGATGAGATTGAAGAAATTACCGGAATCCTCAATGGCACAACGAATTATATGTTGACGAAGATGTTTTATGAGGGAGCAGATTATGCTTCTGTATTAAAGGAAGCACAGGATAACGGATATGCAGAGCGAAATCCGGAGGCAGATGTAGAAGGATATGATGCCTGCAGAAAGATTGCAATTTTGTCATCTCTGATTTCCGGTCAGCAGGTAGATTTTGAAGATATTTACTGTGAAGGAATTACACAGATTACAGTAGAAGATATGAGATATGCAAAGGCTATGGGAACTACAATCAAGCTTTTGGCTTCCAGCAAGACACATGCCGGAAGACTTGGCGCGATGGTCGCACCTTGCATGCTTTATCCGGATCACCCGCTTTACAATGTAAATGGTGTTTTCAATGCAATTTTCGTTCATGGAAATGTCTTGGGAGATGCGATGTTCTATGGAAGCGGGGCAGGAAAACTTCCAACGGCAAGTGCTGTTGTATCCGATGTTGTGGAAGCGGCCAAGAACCTGAACCGCAATGTGATGACTATGTGGAAAGAAGAGAAACTCCGTCTGGAAGATAAGTCTTCCATGAAGAGACGATTCTTTATCCGTATGAAAGGGAACGTGGAGGAGAAGATTGAAGATATCCGTTATTCCTTTGGGGATGTTGAAATCGTGAAGGTTGACGGTCTGGACGGAGAGTTTGGATTTGTGACTCCGATCATGATGGAAGGTGATTATGATACAAGAGCGAAGAGTTATGAAGACCAGATTCTTCATATGATCCGTATTGAAGATTAGGGAAAGGGAGAAACTATGCTGATCGTTAAAAAATTTGGCGGGACTTCTGTTGCCAATAAAGAACGAATATTTAATGTGGCAAGACGCTGCATTGAAGACTATAAAGCAGGGCATGATGTGGTAGTCGTGCTTTCTGCGATGGGAGATACAACAGATGAGCTGATTGAACTTGCAAATTCCATCAACCCAGATGCAAAGAAGCGTGAGTTGGATATGCTTTTGACAACAGGAGAACAAGTGTCAGTATCATTGATGGCTATGGCTATGCAGGCACTGGATGTGCCAGCGGTATCTCTAAATGCATTCCAGGTTGCGATGCATGCAACATCACGTTATGGAAATGCAAGATTTAAACGTGTAGATACTAAGCGTATCAGACATGAACTGGATTCCAGAAAGATTGTGATCGTAACAGGATTCCAGGGTGTGAATAAGTATGACGATATTACAACACTTGGACGAGGTGGTTCAGACACAACTGCAGTTGCGCTTGCTGCGGTACTTCATGCAGACAAATGTGAGATTTATACAGATGTTGATGGAGTCTTTACAGCTGATCCGAGAATTGTAAAGAATGCAAAAAAATTAGATTTTATTACTTATGATGAGATGCTGGAGCTGGCGAGCCTTGGAGCGAAAGTACTTCACAACCGTTCAGTCGAGATGGCAAAAAAATACAATGTAGAGCTGGTAGTCAGATCTAGTCTCAATCAGACAGAAGGAACCGTAGTAGGGGAGGGAACAGGAATGGAAAAACTGTTAGTAACAGGAGTTGCAGCAGATAAAAATACAGCAAGAATCTCTGTAATCGGAGTAGAAGACAAACCAGGAACAGCTTTTAGTGTATTTGATACATTGGCAGCCAATAACATTAATGTAGATATTATTTTACAGTCTGTAGGACGCGAGGGGACAAAAGATATTTCCTTTACTGTTGCTTCGTATGATCTTGAACATGCGTTAGAAGTTCTGGATAAGAATAAAGAAAGACTTACGATTAAGGATATTACATACAACAAAGATGTGGCAAAATTATCTGTTGTAGGAGCAGGAATGATGAGCAATCCGGGAGTTGCATCCAGAATGTTCGAGGCGCTGTACAATTCCAGAGTCAATATCAACATGATTTCAACATCAGAAATTCGTATTACAGTACTCGTAGCTGAGAAAGATATTGATAAAGCTATGAATGCAGTACATGATGAATTTGTCATGGAAGAATAACAGATGGGATCTCTTCCCAATCTGTTATTCTTCCTGATTATTTGAATTTGCAAGAAAGCCGGTAATAATCTGTCTCACTTCGTCAGAAGCAGCACGAAAAAGAAGTAAAAGCTTTAGCTCTTCATCGGTGAGATAGATGATATTATCGGATTTTTTGCATTTAATATACGGAATTTCGCCCTCGGAAATTCTATCGGGCTGCATGGAATACAGAGGAATCTTGTAGCCGTTACAGAATAAAAGTTCATCAATGGTAATATGATAAAAGTCAGCAATTGATTTGAGTAATTCCAGATCAGGGGTGCGTGTGCCACGCTCGTAATTGGAATATGTCTGACGAGAAATATTCAGATATCTGCTAAATTCATCCTGCTTAAGATTACTTCGCTCACGCAGAATACGAAGATTCTCGGTCAATTGGATATTGGCCATTGATGTTTCCTCCATTGAATCAAAAATATGTTTACATCATAACAATTTGTTCAATAAATAAAAGAATATGCGCCGAAATGTGGCAAAATAAGAAAAAGCAACAATATGTTGCTTTTAAATAAAATTAACAATATAATCAGACTATTTTAAACTAAGAGTACTGTTGTGATATTCGCTGGAGAATGTAACATCTGTTCCAAACCATTCTGGTGGTGTGAAAGAGAGTGCCGAAGCTTCATCTGGAAATTCTACTTCAGCCAGAAGCAGTGGAGCCAGATCGTCTTCAAAGACATCTAATTCAATAGTTAGAGAATCATTGAGTGGAATCATATAACGTTTTTTTCTGATGAGACGTCCGTCAATCTTTGTGAGCAGATGCTGATATGAAGCTTCATCAAGTGGCAGATTATATTCTTCTCTTGCCATGAGACCTTTTGATTTATAAGTGAGTTCATGTTTATTATTGTCCTTCCGGATACGAATAACCGGATCCGTGTTCAGATAAGCCTGTTCGATGTGACGACAGGGATAATCCTGATAATCTTCCGGAAGAGTATCAATAAGATATTTGCGTTCTATTTCCATATTATAATACCTCCATGGCATAATCATAATTCAGTTTACACAAAAAGTAAACAGTGTTACTATTAAGAAAATGAGTCAAGAAAAACAAGAAAAGGAGAGATCCGTTATGAAATTTAGTATGAAAAAAGTAACTGTATTATTAGCAGATGGATTTGAAGAGATTGAGGCTCTGACGGTAGTAGATCTGCTTCGAAGAGCAAAAGTGTATGTGGATACAGTATCAATTACAGATGATTATACAGTGCGCGGAGCACATGGAATACCTGTGCAGACAGAGGATCTGATCACAGAGATTGATTTTAAAGAATCCGATATGATCGTGCTTCCGGGTGGAATGCCGGGAACAACAAATCTGAAAGAAGATGAGAATGTCAGAAAGGCAGTTCAAGAAGCATATGACGACGGAAGATATGTGGCAGCAATTTGTGCGGCACCGACAATTCTCGCAGATATGGGACTTTTAAAAGGAAAGAGAGCGACTTGCTATCCAGACATGGAAAGTGAAATTGAAGATGCATATCTGACCGGAGCACCAGTAGCAACTGACGAAAATATCATTACAAGTCAGGGAGTTGGAACTGCAATTGATTTTGCACTGAAACTGATCGAAGTGCTTATCAGCGAGGAAAAAGCAGTAGAAATTGCAGATTCTATTGTATATCAGAGATAATTTATGAAAACCTTATAAAAAAACGCAATATCCGTAAAATCGAACTGGATATTTGGAAATGTTTGTGATATACTTCTTGAGTGAATGCAATGTAATATGCCCTTTTGCGGATTGCCCATGCAAGGGGGATAGAAATAGGAGGAAAAGGGTAAATGAGTTTACAGGTAGAAAAATTAGAAAAAAATATGGCGAAACTCACAATCGAAGTTTCTGCTGATGAATTAGAAAAAGCACTTCAGAACGCATACAAGAAACAGAAAAATAAAATCAGTATGCCAGGATTCCGTAAAGGAAAAGTTCCGCGTCAGATGGTTGAGAAGATGTATGGAGCAGATGTATTCTATGAAGATGCAGCGAATGCTCTGATTCCACAGGCTTACTCAGAGGCTTACGATGAGTGTGATCTTCAGATCGTATCTCAGCCGGAGATTGATATTACACAGATCGAGAAAGGAAAACCGTTCATCTTCACAGCACTTGTTGCTACAAGACCGGAGGTTACTCTTGGAGAGTACAAAGGACTTGAGGTAGATAAAGTATCTACACGCGTAACACAGAAAGAAGTTGACGCTAAGATCCAGGAAGAGGCTGGAAAGAACGCAAGAACAGTTGCAGTAGAAGGACGTCCGGTTAAAGACGGAGATGAAGTTGTTCTTGATTTTGAAGGATTTGTTGACGGAGAAGCATTCGAGGGCGGAAAAGGAGAGAACTATTCTCTTACAATTGGTTCCGGAACATTTATTCCAGGATTCGAGGATCAGCTTATCGGAGTAGAGGCAGAGAAAGAAGTAGAAGTTAAAGTTACATTCCCGGAGGAGTATCACGCAGAGAACCTTCAGGGAAAAGATGCTGTATTCAAATGTACAGTACATGAGATCAAAGAGAAAGAGCTTCCAGAGATTGATGATGAATTCGCAGCAGAAGTATCTGAGTTTGATACATTAGATGAGTACAAGGCTGATGTAAAAGCTAAGATTAAAGAAGAAAAAGCTAAAGAAGGAAAAGCAAAAAAAGAAGATCAGGTAATCGCAAAAGCTATCGAGAATGCAACAATGGAGATTCCTGAACTTATGATCAAGACACAGGCGCGCCAGCAGATGGATAATTTTGCTCAGAATCTGATGTCACAGGGACTGACAATGGAGCAGTATGCACAGTTCACAGGAATGACAGCAGACAAGATGATGGAGCAGATGCTTCCATCAGCAGAGAAGAACATTAAGACACGTCTTGTTCTCGAGGCAATTGCAAAAGCTGAGAATATTGAGATTTCTGACGAGAAGATTGATGAGAAGTTAGCTGAGATGGCTAAGTCTTACGATATGGAAGTTGAAAAACTTAAAGAGCTTGTAGGAGAGGCTGAGAAACAGCAGATGAAAGACGATATGGCTGTTCAGGAAGCAATTGATTTCCTTGTTGAGAACGCTGTAGAGAAATAATAAGTCACTGAAATATAACAGGGAGGCATATGTATGAGTTTAGTACCTTATGTCATTGAACAGACAAGCAGAGGAGAGCGTTCCTATGATATCTATTCAAGATTATTAAAGGACAGAATTATATTTTTTGGAGAAGAAGTTACAGATGCATCAGCGAGTGTAGCAATCGCGCAGCTTCTTTTCCTGGAAGCAGAGGATCCGGAAAAGGATATTCATCTGTACATTAACAGTCCGGGCGGATCTGTATCTGCAGGTCTGGCAATTTATGATACTATGCAGTATATCAAATGTGATATTGAGACAATCTGTATCGGTATGGCAGCAAGCATGGGATCATTCCTTCTGGCCGGAGGTACAAAAGGAAAGAGACTTGCCCTTCCAAATTCCGAGATTATGATTCATCAGCCATCTGGGGGAGCTCAGGGTCAGGCAACTGAAATTCAGATTGCAGCAGAGCATATTCTGAAGACTCGTGAGAGATTGAACCGCATTCTTGCAGAGAATACAGGACAGCCGCTGGAGGTCATTAGCAGAGAGACTGACAGAGATAATTTTATGTCCGCTGAGGAAGCCAAAGCATTTGGATTAATCGATGAAGTAATTACAAGACGATAGGGAACAGATATGTTCCCTATTCTTTAATGAGGTGTAGAATATTGGGAAGAAATGATGATCAGATAAGGTGTTCATTTTGTAATAAGTCACAGGCTCAGGTGAAAAAATTGATTGCAGGACCGAATGATACTTATATCTGTGATGAATGTGTGGAAGTATGCTCTGAGATTATAGAAGAAGAGATGGCATATGATGAAAATGATTCCTGGACTCCGTTTTCAGATATCAATCTTTTGAAACCGGAAGAGATCAAGGAATTTCTTGATGATTATGTGATTGGACAGGATGAGGCAAAAAAGGTTCTTTCTGTTGCTGTATATAATCACTACAAGCGTATTATGGCACAGAGAGATCTCGGCGTCGAATTGAATAAGAGTAATATACTGATGCTGGGTCCGACAGGGTGTGGTAAGACACTTCTTGCCCAGTCACTCGCAAAAATTCTGAATGTTCCATTTGCAATAGCTGATGCAACAGCTCTTACTGAGGCAGGATATGTAGGAGAAGATGTGGAAAATATTCTTCTAAAACTGATTCAGGCTGCAGATTATGATATTGAACGTGCAGAGTATGGTATTATCTATCTTGATGAGATCGATAAGATTACAAGAAAATCTGAGAACCCGTCAATTACAAGAGATGTATCTGGAGAAGGTGTTCAGCAGGCACTTCTTAAAATTGTAGAAGGCACGGTTGCAAATGTTCCTCCACAGGGTGGAAGAAAGCATCCACATCAGGAATTGATACAGATAGATACAACGAATATTTTATTTATCTGTGGCGGTGCATTTGAAGGAATTGATAAGATTATTGAGAAACGTATTGATCAGAAATCTATCGGATTTAATGCAGAAATTGCAGAGAAGCATGAAGATGATGTAGATAAATTGTTAGCTCAGGTGCTGCCACAGGATCTTGTGAAATTTGGATTGATTCCGGAACTGGTAGGGCGTGTACCAGTTACAGTATCTCTTGAGATGCTGGATCATGATGCTTTGATCCGTATCTTGACAGAGCCAAAGAATGCAATCGTAAAGCAGTATCAAAAACTTTTGGAACTAGATGGAGTGAAATTAGTATTTGACGATTCTGCATTAAACGAGATTGCAGATATATCATTGAAAAGAAAGACCGGAGCCAGAGGACTTCGGGCAATCATGGAAAATACAATGATGGATATTATGTATCGCGCACCGTCCGATGAGACACTGAAAACGTGCCGGATCACCGGTGACGTGGTGACAGGAAAAGCAAAACCAGAGTGTGAACACACTTCTGTGAATACACAAAGCGCATAATGAAAGAGGCGGGTACGAGTAAAATTGTTCCCGTCTCATTTTTGAATTATAGGAGTAAACAGTATGGAAAATGAGTTGATGAGTCTGCCGATGGTGGCACTTCGTGGACTTGCAGTGCTGCCAGAGCAGGTGACACATTTTGATGTGAGCCGTGAAAAATCTGTGCAGGCAATCACACAGGCCATGAAAAAAGATCAGAAAATATTTCTTGTAATGCAGAAGGAAGTTGAAGTGGAAGAGCCAAAGGAGTCAGATCTTTACAGAATTGGCTGTATTGCAACTGTAAAACAGATTGTAAAGCTTCCGGGAAATATGAAACGTGTTCTTGTATCAGGAGAGCAACGCGCAGGACTTTCCTGGATTGAATCTGAAGAACCTTATTTTCAGGCCGCGGTAAAGATATTGCCGGATTTCTGCAAACCGGAAGACAGGGAACTGTTGGAAAATCCGATTAATGAAGAAGGAATGGTACGTGGACTTCGTGATCTGTTCAGGGATTATATGTCAAAAAATCCAAAGCTTGCAAAAGAACTCGCTATGATGATCGAAGAGATAAAATCGCTGCGCGTCATGGTCGATACAATTGCTGCCAATCTTCCAATGGATTATGAAGATACCCAAAAAGTTCTGGAAGAGCAGGATATTCTTCAGAGATATGAAGACATTTCTCTTCGTGTGGTCAATGAGATGCGTGTACTCAGTGTGAAAGAGGAACTGCAGAAAAAGGTAAAAGAGCGTGTAGATAAGAATCAGAGAGAATATATCTTAAGAGAAGAGATGAAACTGATTCGTGAGGAACTAGGTGAAGATACACTTCAGACAGATGCGGAGGAATTCGAACAGGCAGTGAAAGACTTAGATGCATCTGGCGAAGTGAAAGAAAAATTAGCAAAAGAAATTAAAAGATTTAAAAATCAGATGGCAAGTCCGGCAGAGTCTGGTGTTGTAAGAACTTATATTGAAACGATGCTTGAGATGCCGTGGAATAAGAAATGTGAGGAGAATCTTGATATCAAAGCTGCGAAAGAAAAGCTTGATGAAGAACATTATGGTCTGGAAAAGGTAAAAGATCGTATACTGGAATTTCTGGCAGTTAGAATCCTCACAAGTAAAGGACAGACTCCGATTCTTTGCCTTGCTGGCTCTCCGGGAACCGGTAAGACCTCTATTGCAAGATCACTTGCAGAAGCGCTTGGAAGACCTTATGTCCGTATTTCTCTTGGTGGTGTGCGTGATGAGGCTGAGATCCGGGGACATCGCAAGACTTACGTAGGCGCAATGCCTGGAAGAATTGCGACAGCACTTCGAAATGCAAAAGTAAAGAATCCACTGATGCTTTTAGACGAAATTGATAAAGTTAGTAATGACTATAAAGGAGATACATTTTCTGCACTTCTGGAAGTACTGGACAGTGAACAGAATGACAAGTTCCGTGATCATTATCTGGAAGTTCCAATCGATTTGTCGGAAGTACTGTTTGTTACGACAGCTAATACATTACAAACAATTCCAAGACCACTTCTTGACCGTATGGAAGTAATCGAGATCAACAGTTATACAGAAAATGAGAAAATTCATATTGCCCAGAGACATCTGATTCCAAAGCAGTTAAAAAGTCATGGACTTTCAGAGGAACAACTTTCAATCAGTAAGAAAGCACTTCAAAAAATTGCGACCGTGTATACAAGGGAAGCGGGAGTTCGTCAATTGGAAAGGAAAATTGGAGGCATCTGCAGAAAGTCAGCCAGAGAGATTCTGGAAGACAATAAGAAATGTATTAAAGTTACAGAACGTAATCTGGAGCATTATCTAGGCAAAGAGATTTACCAGTTCCAGAAGGCAAATGAACAGGATGAAGTCGGAATTGTCCGAGGACTTGCATGGACCAGTGTCGGAGGGGATACACTTCAGATTGAGGTTAATGTGATGCCGGGGGAGGGTGAGATCCTTCTGACTGGTCAGCTTGGCGATGTAATGAAAGAATCTGCAAGAGCCGGGATCAGTTATATACGTTCTGTCAGCAAAGAACATGGTATTGATGAGAAATTTTTTAAAGAACATGATATACATATCCATATTCCGGAAGGAGCAGTACCAAAAGATGGACCGTCTGCAGGTATTACAATGGCAACGGCGATATTCTCAGCTGCGACAGGAAGAAAGGTACGTGCAGATGTGGCTATGACCGGTGAGATTACACTAAGAGGAAGGGTGCTTCCAATCGGTGGATTAAAAGAAAAACTTTTGGCTGCAAAAAATGCCGGAATCCGGATGGTTCTGATTCCAAAAGAAAATGAGAGGGATATTGAAGAAATGTCTTCAGAGATTACAAAGGGTCTTAAGATAGTCAGTGTATCTCATATGGATGAAGTGCTTGATTATGCATTTTTGAAAGAGCAGGAGGGATAGAAGATGGTCATTAAAAATGTAAATCTTGAAACAGTATGTGGAATTACAAGTGTTTTGCCAAAGAATACAAAACCGGAGATCGCATTTGCGGGAAAATCAAATGTAGGAAAATCATCGCTGATCAATGCGTTGATGAACCGGAAATCTTATGCAAGAATTTCAGCGACTCCGGGTAAAACACAGACGATTAATTATTATAGTATTAATGATGAAATGTATCTTGTTGACCTTCCGGGTTACGGATACGCAAAAGTGTCTGAACAGGAAAAAATTAAATGGGGACAGTTGATTGAACGTTATCTTCATAGTTCCGCACAATTGAAAGCAGTATTCCTGTTGATTGATATCAGGCATGCACCATCTGAAAATGACAGAATAATGTATCAGTGGATTGTTGAACAGGGATTTCATCCAATCATTATAGCAACGAAACTTGACAAGATTAAAAGAAGTCAGGTACAGAAGCAGATGAAAGTGTTAAGAGAAGGGCTGAAACTGATTCCAGGGACAACGATTATTCCATTTTCTTCTCAGACAAAGCAAGGAAGAGATGAAATCTGGGATATGGTAGAAAATCAATTTCTCAATCAATAATCACTAGGATATTCCTTTTTACAGATGCTTATGATATAATATACAGAGATGTTGTCTGTCTGTAAGTAAAGTGCCAGATGACAGAAATGATCGAAACAGATCATACAGATATTAAAAAAATGAACTGTATGAAATGTAGCGCAAGGAGTAATGAACTATGAAAAGAGTATTGTTAAAGCTCAGCGGGGAAGCTCTCGCCGGGGAGAAAAAGACAGGATTTGACGAGGCAACATGTATTGGAGTCGCAAAGCAGGTAAAACAGCTTGTTGATGACGGTGTTCAGGTAGCAATTGTAACAGGTGGAGGTAATTTCTGGAGAGGAAGAACCAGCGAGACAATTGACCGTGTAAAGGCAGATCAGATTGGAATGCTTGCAACAGTTATGAACTGTATTTACGTATCTGATATTTTCCGTTTTGCAGGAATGGAGACAGAAGTATTTACCCCGTTCGTATGCGGTGCATTTACTACATTATTTTCAAAAGATAAAGCTGTGGAAGCATTGAATCAGGGAAAGGTTGTTTTCTTTGCAGGAGGAACCGGACACCCGTATTTTTCTACAGATACAGGTGCTGTACTTCGCGCCATTGAGATTGAAGCAGATGCAATGCTTCTGGCAAAGGCAATCGATGGAATCTATGACAGTGATCCAAAGGTAAATCCACAGGCAAAGAAATATAACGAAATTAGTATTCAGGAGATCATCGACAAAAAGCTGATGGCGGTAGATCTGACGGCTTCTATTATGTGCCTTGAGAATAAGATGCCGATGCTTGTATTCGGACTGAATGAGCCGAACAGCATTGTAGAGACAATGAGTGGAACATTTACAGGAACAAAAGTGACTGTATAATAAGGAGGATATAGCAATATGAATGAGAAATTAAAAGTATATGATACAAAGATGCAGAAGACAATGGATAGTCTGGACAGTGAGATGGGAACGATTCGTGCAGGACGTGCAAATCCGAATGTGCTGAACAGAATTATGGTAGATTATTATGGAACACCAACACCAATCCAACAGGTAGCGAACGTATCTGTTCCGGAACCGAGAATGATTCAGATCCAGCCATGGGAGAAGAGCATGCTCAAAGTTATCGAGAAAGCAATCATGGTTTCTGATCTGGGTATCAATCCGACAAATGACGGAACTGCTGTAAGACTGATCTTTCCGGAACTTACAGAAGAACGACGTAAAGAGCTTGTAAAAGATGTTAAGAAAAAAGGCGAGGCGGCGAAAGTTGCAATTCGTAACATCCGTCGTGATGGAAATGATGCATTTAAGAAGCTGAAAGGTTCTGATGTTTCTGAAGACGAGATCAAGAATCTGGAAGATGAACTTCAGAAGATGACGGATAAGTATGTTAAAGAGATTGACAGTGCTGTTGAAGTAAAATCAAAAGAAGTTATGACTGTATAGTCTGGAATGAAAAGAAGAGGGCAGCCCCGGCAGATATGCAGGAGGGGTCTGTCCTCATTTAATGTTGATAAGATTTAATGTTGATAAGAAAAAAATTTCACAGAAGAATGCCGAGGCATTCTTGAATTGTGTCAGATTTGAAATGTGTGAGATAATTTTAGTCAGCAGGAGGATAATATTATGAATATACCACAGCATGTTGCGATTATTCTAGATGGTAACGGACGCTGGGCAAAGGCAAAAGGAATGCCGCGTAATTATGGGCATGCACAGGGAAGTAAGAATGTAGAGAAGATTTGTGAAGAAGCATGGTGCATGGGAATAAAATATCTGACCGTATATGCTTTTTCTACTGAGAACTGGAATCGTCCAAAAGAAGAAGTAAATGCTCTGATGAAGCTGCTTCGCAATTACATGAAAACCTGTCTTAAGACAGCAGCGAAAAATGATATGAAAGTCCGTGTAATCGGAGATATTACAAAATTGGATGAAGATATTCAGAAGAGAATTCTGGAGCTTGAAGAGGCAACGAAAAATAATGACGGATTGAATTTTCAGATTGCAATCAATTATGGAAGCCGTGATGAAATCACAAGAGCGGTACGCACGTTGGCTGAAGATGTAAAAGAAGGAAAACTTATGCCGGAAGAAGTGAATGAGGCATGTATAGAAAGGTATCTGGATACACACGATATTCCAGATCCTGACCTTCTGATTCGCACAAGTGGAGAGCAGAGATTGTCCAATTATCTTTTGTGGCAGCTTGCTTATACAGAGTTTTATTTTACCGATGTTCCATGGCCGGATTTTTCCAAGCAGGAATTGGAGAAGGCAATTGAACAGTATAATCGCAGGGACAGACGCTATGGCGGCGTGAAGGAGGAATAAGATGTTTAAGACAAGGCTCATAAGTGGAATTATACTGGTGATTGTGCTGATTGCGACAGTCGGAACTGGAGGAAATGTTCTTTTTGGTCTGCTTGCGGTTGTCAGCCTGATTGGATTGACAGAATTATATAAAGTGATAGAAGTTCAGAATAAACTTTTAGGATTTGCAGGATATCTGGCAACAGTGGCCTATTATGTACTGCTCTATACTGGGAATCTTCAGTATATGACACTTTTTACGATTGTGTTTTTAGTATTAGTTATGGCGGTATATGTATTTACATTTCCAAATTACAGATCTGAACAGGTGATGACTGTATTTTTTGGAGTGTTTTATGTAGCAGTAATGTTGTCCTACATTTATCAGACACGCATGCTGGAAGATGGGGGCATAGTTGTATGGTTGATTTTCTTAAGTTCCTGGGGCTGTGACACTTGTGCATATTGTGCCGGTATGCTTCTTGGAAAGCACAAGATGGCACCAAAACTCAGCCCAAAGAAATCTGTAGAAGGTGGTATTGGTGGCGTACTGGGGGCTGCACTTCTAGGAGTGTTATTTGCATTAGCTGTGAATCAGTGGGCAGGAGCACAGGCAGGAGTTCTGGAATACGCAATCATTTGCGGAGTCGGTGGAATGATTTCACAGGTTGGAGATCTGGCTGCTTCTGCAATCAAAAGAAATCATGAGATTAAGGATTACGGGAAATTGATCCCGGGACATGGTGGAATTCTGGACCGGTTCGACAGTGTAATATTTACAGCTCCGATTATTTATTATCTGACCATGGCGCTGGCGGGGAATTTGTAACGAGAAATCATATGATATATAAAAAGGTGGTAATATGAAGAAAATAGCAATTCTGGGTTCTACAGGTTCCATTGGAACACAGACACTGGAAGTCGTAAGAGAAAATGGAGATATCGAGGTACTTGGTCTGGCAGCAGGAAGTAATATTTCGCTTCTGGAAGAGCAGATAAGAGAATTTCAGCCAAAACTTGTAGCTGTCTGGGATGAGAAAAAAGCAGCAGAATTAAAAATAAAAGTACAGGATCTGGATGTAAAAATCGTAACTGGTATGGACGGACTGATTGAAGTATCAGTTATGGAAGAAGTGGAGATACTGTTGACAGCTGTTGTTGGTATGATTGGAATCCGCCCGACGGTTGAGGCAATTAAAGCAGGAAAAGATATCGCTCTCGCAAATAAAGAAACATTGGTAACTGCGGGACATATCATTATGCCCCTGGCAAAAGAAATGGGGGTTTCCATTCTTCCGGTGGATAGTGAGCACAGTGCCATTTTCCAGTCACTTCAAGGCAATAAGATGAATTCAATCCATAAGATTTTATTGACAGCTTCGGGTGGACCGTTCCGCGGGAAAAAACAGGAAGACCTTTTGAATATTCAGGTAGAAGATGCGCTAAAGCATCCGAATTGGGCAATGGGACGGAAAATTACGATTGATTCTTCAACTATGGTCAATAAAGGTCTGGAAGTCATTGAAGCAAAATGGCTTTTTGGAGTGGAGGTGGATAAAGTACAAGTCGTTGTACAACCGCAGAGTGTCATTCATTCTATGGTGGAATATGAAGATGGCGCAATTATTGCACAACTTGGTACACCAGATATGAAACTTCCAATTCAATATGCACTTTATTATCCTAAGCGCAGGTATTTGCCGGGAGACAGGCTGGATTTCTGGCGCATGGGAAAACTGGATTTTGAAAAGCCGGATATGGATACATTTTACGGACTGGCACTGGCTTATGAAGCAGGAAGAACAGGTGGATCGCTTCCAACTGTATTCAATGCGGCAAATGAAATGGCAGTCGGACAATTTTTGAACAGGGAGATTAAATATCTGGAGATTATAGAGATTATAGAGGATTGTATGAGAGCACATAAGAATATTGAGAACCCGACACTTGACCAGATTCTGGAGACAGAAGCTGAAACTTACGCACGAATCAAAAGCAGGAGGTAATCGTTAGATTTGGGTATTATATTTGCAATCTTAATTTTTAGTTTTATTGTGTTCTTTCATGAACTTGGACATTTTACACTTGCAAAGTTAAACGGCATTGATGTACAGGAATTTGCTATTGGCATGGGTCCGACATTATTTTCAAAAGAATACAAAGGGACAGTTTACGCTGTACATTTGTTGCCAATCGGTGGATTTTGTGCAATGGGCGAAGACGATGAAGAGACAGAGTCACCTGGAAACTTCAATAAAAAATCTGTATGGGCAAGAATTTCAGTCATTGCAGCGGGACCGATTTTTAACTTTATTATGGCATTTGTTCTCGCTGTAATTTTGACAGCAATGGTCGGATATGATAAACCAGTTATCTCGAGTGTAGAAGAAGGATATTCTGCGGCAGAGGCCGGCATACAAGAGGGAGACACCATTGTTCGGATGGGTGGAAAGAAAATTAATATTTTCCGTGAGATTACTTATTATAATCAATTCCATCAAGGAGAGACTGTGAAAGTAACGTATCTCCATGACGGAGAAAAACATACAGCGACATTAGTACCGAAGATGGATGACGAACTTGGATATTATCGTATCGGAATCAGTGGAGGTGGAAATACAAAAGCAAATGCATGGACATCTGTTCAATATGGTGCGTACGAAGTTAAATTCTGGGTATGTACTACATTTGAAAGTCTAAAACAACTGGTGACAGGAAACGTAGGCGTCAAACAATTATCCGGTCCAGTAGGAATCGTAAATATGGTAGATACAACTTATAATGAAAGCAAGTCATATGGTGTATTTATTGTAATAGCACAATTCCTTAATATTGGAATTCTGCTATCGGCAAACTTAGGGGTCATGAATTTATTACCATTACCGGCATTGGACGGAGGACGACTTGTATTTTTACTCATAGAGGCAATCCGTAGAAAACGGATTCCACCGGAGAAAGAAGGCTACGTGCATCTGGCAGGTATGGCACTTCTAATGATTTTGATGGTAGTAGTGATGTATAACGATATTGCCAGAATTTTCTTTTAATTGTAGTTGGGGACGGGGTTTTTCTGAAAAACCCCCGTCCCCAACTGAAAAGTAACTTGTCCCAAATTGAAATTGTGTATGAGGTGTTGAATTGGAGTATACAAAAGCGACAATTGATGATATGGAAGAATTCTATGATCTTGTTCAAAATACGATTCAAGAAGTTTATCCAAAGTACTATCCGGAGGAAGTGGTAAGGTTCTTTAGCCAGCAGCATTGCTGGGAGAATTTGGAACGTGATCTTGAAGAGGAACGCATTTATATCCTTCAGGATGGGGAGTGTGTGATTGGTGCCGGCAGTTTTGAGGGCAACCATATTACTCGGGTCTTTGTGAGAAAAGATTATCAGAGACATGGCGTTGGCAGTCTGATCATGCAGCGGCTGGAAGATGTGATTGCCAGAGAATATGAGTCGGTACGTCTGGAGGCTACGTTGCCTGCAGTAATTATGTTTGAAAAGAGAGGGTACCGTACAATTCGCCATGAAAAGTGGACTGTGAGAAATGGGGCAGTGCTTGTGTATCCTGTGATGGAGAAAATATTGCGTAGATAAGAGGACATAAGGGAAAATGAAGACGATTACTATAGAAGATGTAGAGAAGAAAGATATAAATCAGGTCACAATTTTGGATATCCGTCCGGAGGATGCTTACTGTAGAGGAACCGTTGAAGGTGCAATCAATATTCCGATGCAGAAAGTGGACAATCGAAGAGATGAGATTCCGAGAGATAAACCAGTATATGTACTTTGCCACACCGGGGAGTGGAGTGCTTATACAGTAAATATGCTGGAAGAAGCAGGATATGAAGCGTACAATATTGAAGGTGGATATCGTTCTTTTCTACGTATGATGCTTGGACGTTTTGTGGAAAATGAGACAGTCATGGCTGAAAAACAGAAGGATATTGAAAAAAGTATTATTAAAAAGTTCCGTAAATCTGTCTGGTGCAAATTTACGAAGGCAATTCGGGAGTATGAACTTGTAAAAGACGGAGATAAGATTGCTGTCTGTATTTCTGGTGGAAAAGATTCTATGCTTATGGCGAAACTTTTTCAAGAGCTTAGAAAGCATGGAAAAGCAAATTTTGAACTAGTCTTTCTTGTAATGAATCCAGGATATAATGCAGATAACTGGAAGATTATTCAGGATAATGCAAAGGTCCTTGGAATTCCGTTAACAGTATTTGAAAGCAATATTTTTGATACTGTAGCAGACATTGACAAAAATCCGTGTTATCTCTGTGCAAGAATGCGCAGAGGTTATCTTTATTCACATGCGAAGGAGCTTGGATGTAATAAGATTGCATTAGGACACCATTATGATGATGTGATTGAGACGATTCTGATGGGAATGCTATACAGTGGAAAGATTGAGACAATGATGCCTAAACTTCATAGTACGAACTTTGAAGGTATGGAGTTGATCCGACCAATGTATCTGATTAAAGAGGCGGATATTATTGGATGGCGAGATTATAATCAATTAAATTTTATCCAGTGTGCATGCAGGTTTACAGAAAATTGTGCAACCTGTGGCGGAGGACGTGGTTCCAAACGTGATGAAATGAAAGAACTAATCGCGCAGTTCAGAGAAGAAAGCAATCTGATTGAAAAGAATATTTTCCGAAGTGTTCATAATGTAAATTTAAGAACAATCATTGGATATCACAAAGATGATGATATTTACAATTTCCTTGATGACTACGATGAACGTGGAAAAAAGAAACATGAAAAAATGTAATTATTCTGTCAGTTTGAGGGTTTTATGTGATACAGGAAAACATACCTGTATCACACAAAAATTTAGATATTCAAGAATGCCTCGGCATTCTTGCTGCGAGGTGCGCAGTAGAAGTATGTCATGCAATTGC
>NZ_JAJCNF010000021.1:0-61067 GCF_020560945.1 Dorea sp. 210702-DFI.3.125 | reverse complement strand
TTCCACCGAGAGCTATGATGGGCATTGACTCTTGCGGTATGCTCCTCAGTGCTATTCATGAAGAAGAAGGCGAAGAAAAGCTTCATCTTCTGATGGTAGATGACCACATTCCGGCAGGTGCGAAGCTCTATTAAGATGATGTAAAGATGTACCGTTTTACCAAATAGACGGGACATACTTCATTTGATAAAAAACTGAAAAAACAGCGATTTACATCAAACTTACATCATTTGATGCAGAAATCGGTGCAAGCAAGAAAAAATCGCATAATTAGTGCAATGAGTGGGCAATTCCAATTGGAGTTGCCCATTTTTAAAACAAACAGAAATACAAATCGGAATTTTTGAGAGAAATTTAAAAACCGTCTCATTGCATGAGTATATTTATTGAGATATGATTGGCTTGGAGGTGATACTTATGGCAAATGAAGATAAAAAAGATTTTAATGCTATGCTTATGGATAGCAAGGATATGCCTAAAGTTCAAATAATAACAGATGAAAAGAGCATTGAAAAATATGGTGGAGATAAAATGTACTTTGCCCCACCTATTGACTATGACAAAGTAATGCGACTTGTGCCTTGTGGTAAATTGCTTACTGTAGGTACAATAAGAGATTACTTTGCTAAACAAAGCGGTGCTGATTTTACAGAGCCAATCACAGCTGGAATTTTTGTTTCAATAGTTGCATGGGCGAGTTATCAGCGTGCAGAAGATAAAACACCTTATTGGAGAACATTAAAAGCAAATGGGGAATTAAATGCAAAGTATCCTGGAGGAGTTGAGGCACAAAAGGAGATGCTTGAGAAGGAGGGACATACTGTAATACAAAAAGGTAGAACCAATATTAAGTATTATGTTAAGGACTACGAAAAAGCATTATTTACATTGTAATAGATAATGTGAAACTTTCAGTTTGCCAACTTGCCCTTTGAGAGAGGAGAAATCCCTTTCTCAAAGGGCTTTTTCTATTTATACGGATATTCGCAAACTACAAGATAAAGCCAAAACTTCATATACTCTAAGCACAAGGAGGTTGAGGTTTGGCTATGAATAACAGTTTAGCAGAAGTACACCCGGAGCTTGTTTCGGAGTGGTCGGAAAAGAATTTAACGCTTACGCCTGATGACATTACTTTCGGTTCAAATAAAAAAGTATGGTGGAGAGGTGCTTGCGGTCATGAATGGCAGGCAAGCGTTAAGGCTCGTTCTAATGGAGAGAAATGTCCGATATGTTCCGGTGCGAGAGTGATTGCAGGTATTAACGATTTGGCGACATTAGAGCCACTATTGGTAAAGCAGTGGTCGAAAAAGAATAAGATAAAACCGATAGAGGTTTCTATTGGTTCTCATAAGAAAGTGATATGGAGATGTAAAAAAGGTCACGAGTGGGAAGCTGCCGTTAAGAGCAGGACAATAAATAAAACAGGTTGTCCGTACTGCTCTCATAATAAAGTGTTGGCAGGATTTAATGACCTTGCAACACTTCTGCCGGATATAGCTGCCGAGTGGTCGGATAGAAATTATCCGTTACTTCCAACTCAGGTTACGGTCTTTGCCAATCGTAAGGCTTGGTGGAAGTGTAAGGATTGCGGCAGAGAGTGGAACACCCTTATTTCTACTCGTTCCGGTGGGAGCAAATGCCCGTATTGCAGTGGGTACATATTCCTGAAAGGGTTTAATGATTTGCAGACAACACACCCTGAAATTGCTTCGGAGTGGTCGGAGAAGAACTTACCATTGAAGCCTGATGAGGTAAATGCAAAATCGAGGAAAAATGTCTGGTGGAAGTGCAGAAAATGCGGTAACGAGTGGAAATCAGTTATCAATGCCCGTGTGAAAGGTACGGTATGCCCCGTTTGTGCGGAGAGAGAAGTCCTTGCCGGATATAATGATTTGGCGACAACAGACAGTCAGCTTCTTAGCGAATGGGATTATGAACAGAATAAACTGAAACCTACAGAGGTATCACGAACTTCGGCAAAGAGAGCGTGGTGGAAATGCAGGCACGGTCATTCGTGGAGTATGAAGATAAATGAAAGAACGATATTGAATAAAGGCTGCCGAATTTGTGAGCAGGAGTATTTGTCATTGTTTCCTGCTTTGGCTGTCAGCTATTATTCTAATAAGAAAGGCTTGAAAGCAGAACTTGGTTCTGACCGATTGCTTGGAGTTCCGCTTGAAACATACATAGCTTCAGAGAAGTTGGCTATTGAGTCAGAAAGTGCTGACGAGAATATAGAAATAATGAAAGCATATATGTGCAAGCAAAGAGGAATAAGGCTGATTAAGTTGCCGATGAAAGGCACAGAACTGGATTATGCCAATAATTTAAAGAAAGCTTTTCAGAACGTACATATATTTATTTCTTCTGATACCGAGGAAGATGTGGAGATAATCAAAAATACATTTGAAAGATGGAGGGACAGCCAATGAGAGAGAAAACCTATCATCTATACTTAAATGAAGAAGAACGAAGCCGAGTGATACAATTGCTCATTGAATTGAAGAACAATTTAGCAGCTCAGGGACGATACACCGACGCAGTAGATGATGTTCTATGTAAAGTGCTTGAAGCAAAGAAAAAGAAATTGAAAATTGAATACATTTAGAACGTGATTTGCCGTCTGTTTCCTAACCGGAGCAGGCGGCTTTTTTATTTCAAAAATTTTTTGGAAGAATTTTTTGGAAAAGAGGAGATTTTGGGTGTGCATTTCATACCCCTTTGTCCAAATGAGTGAAGGGGTTCATTCCGGATAGCAAAAACGGAAGCCTTTTCGCTTGAAAATTGAATAAGTCATTCACTAAGACTTTATTTCTGATGATAGCCACTTTAGCAGGTACGCCGTGATTTCTGTATTTCAGAATAGCGAGAACTCCGGCTATGAGTATCAGGTTGCCCCTGATATGGCGATGACAGTCAGAATGATAATGATACTTCTCTACGGAGCTGGCGGAGTACCCGGCAGAGGTTAGAACCCTATGATACAGATAAGCAGTCTGTTCCTTAGTGATTTCCCATAAGCATTTTGCTTGGCAAGGGGTGTTGAGAACAAATATTGCTATGACCGATTAGGAAATGAGTCGGTCAGGTACATAGCCATAATGCGGTGGCTATGAATTTTCAGAAAGGAGGGCAAAAAGAAGTGTCAAACTGTAAAACGATTTCCGTATGTAACCAGAAAGGCGGAGTCGGAAAGACTACCACAACCGTTAATCTCGGAGTCGGGCTTGCAATGCAGGGCAAGAAAGTATTGCTCATAGACGCAGACCCGCAGGGAGATTTAACGACTTGTCTTGGTTGGCAGGATACAGACGGCTTGGGTATCACGCTTGCAACGAAACTCACAGATGTAATCAATGAAACGATGACAGACCCTATGGTTGGTATCCTGCACCACGAAGAAGGTGTTGACCTTGTTCCGGCAAACCTTGAGCTTTCAGCAATGGAATTTAACCTTGTGAACGCAATGAGCAGAGAAACTACACTCAAGAATTATCTGAGTCAAGTGAAGAACAGATATGATTATGTAATTATAGACTGTATGCCTTCACTTGGTATGGTTACTCTCAATGCTTTATCGGCGGCAGACAGTGTTATTATTCCGGTTCAGGCTCAGTATTTGCCTGCAAAGGGTATGACACAGCTTGTGCAGACCATTTCAAAAGTAAAGAAGTATATCAATCCGGATATTAAGATAGACGGTATGCTTCTTACTTTGGTGGATAGCCGAACAAACCTTGCAAAGAGTACGGTGGAAGCACTCAGGGCAAACTTTGGTAATCAGATAAGAATGTATCGAACACAAATCCCGATTGCCGTAAAAGCCGCTGAAACTTCTTCCAAAGGCAAGAGTATTTATGCTTATGAGCCAAACAGCACAGTGTCTAAGGCATACGCTGAATTTACAAAGGAGGTGTTAGCCGATGGCAGGAAGAAAGAGCGACTTCACTCTCACGAAGCTCGATGATTTATTTACCACGCAGGCACAGAGAGATGAAGAACAGCTTTCAAAAATCCGAGATATTCCATTGGAGCTAATTGATGATTTCCCCGACCACCCGTTTAAGGTCAGGGACGATGAAGATATGATGCAGCTTGTGGAGAGTGTCAAGGAAAGAGGAGTGATTACTCCGGCAACGGTAAGGCAGAAAGAGGACGGCAGATACGAACTTGTTTCAGGACACAGACGAAAGCGAGCTTGTGAACTGGCAGGATTTGAAACACTGAGAAGTGAGATTGTAGACCTGAACAGAGATGAAGCGACCATTTTAATGGTTGAAAGTAATTTCCAGAGGTCAGAGATATTGCCGAGTGAAAAAGCCTTTGCCTATAAAATGCGTTTGGAAGCAATGAAAAGACAAGCAGGCAGACCTACAAAAAATAATTTAGTCCCAGTGGGACAAAATTATTCAAGGGAAGAACTTGCTGCACAAAGTGGAGAAAGTCAAACACAAATACAGCGTTATATTCGTCTGACAAACCTTGTTCCTGAACTGCTTGAATTTGTTGACGAGGGGCGTATTAAAATGCGTCCTGCCGTAGAACTTTCCTATCTTGACGAAGATTGCCAGCGTGATGTGGTTGACGAAATCGACCTGAATGACGCAACCCCGTCACACGACCAGACAATCCGTATGCGAAAGTTATTCAACGAGGGCAACCTTACAACAGAAGCAATCCACGCTGTTATGTCTGAGGAAAAGCCGAACCAAAAGGAAAAAATCGTGTTGAGGGGCGACAGAGTAAGACAGCTTATCCCGAAAAACATTCCCGTCAGTCAGACGGAGGATTTTGTCTGCAAGGCATTGGAGCATTACAACAAGTTTTTGCGTAACCGTGCAGAGCGTGACAGCAGATAGCCTGTTTTACAGTTCCCCTTTCTCACACTCTAACCCCTTAGTTATACTTCTACCTACCGAAAATGATATATATTATCTCACTTGAATATAACTATCTCAAAGTATATGTCTATCTCTAAGGGGCAATCGCACAGTATGAACGGACTGGAGGTGTATGGTAAAATGAAAAATTAACGAAAAATCCGCATTTGTTTTTCGGCAGGTAAATTCTGTCGTAAGAGAAAATCCACAAAGGCACATCGTAGCGATACGGTGTGTTTTCAATTTTTACAGGAGGAAACGCAATGATAAAGTCAAAATTCAAAAGAGTCACGTCGCTTTTCTTGGCGACCCTTATGTGTGTGACCACTTTTGCAGGCATTGGCTCGACAACAGCATATGCTGCTTCGGGAGAAAAAGCCGATGTTTATATGGTCGATTTCCCTCGTGATGGCGATGCTAATTACGATGGGGTATGGGGACACAGCAATTTGACCTTGAAAAATGGTTGGCATACCGGACGTTCCAATTTTACCAATCTTAAGGCTATTGGCTCATACTCAGGCAATGTTGCTTATTGTATTGAGCCGGGAATTTCGCTCAAGGTCGGTCAGACAATGAATAAGTATGACGAAAATTATTTTAATAACCTTGCATCCAATGGGGTTATTTCCGGAGATGAAATCCGTCTTTTCGTTGGTCGTATTTTACAGTATGGCTATCGTGGGACAATCTCGACATCTTGGAGGTCACAGAATGAAGCAGCAGCAAACAGCATTGCACAGGCTTATGCCACACAGCTTCTTATCTGGGAAACTGTTATCGGAGAGCGTGATGTGAACTTCAATCATGTATCAGCCAGTGGTTGCAGCAATGTGAAAGATGTCATCAATGCAAGGCATCCGCTCCGCAATAAGATTTTCAGTTATTACAACAGTATGGTGCAGAGTGTACAGAACCATGCGACCATACCAAGCTTTTGTAATAAATCATCCGGTTCGGCAAAGACAATAGAACTTGAGTGGAATGGAAGTAAGTACACAACTACCCTGACAGACTCAAACAATGTGCTGTCCAAATATAATTTCAAGGCAAGCATCAGTGGAGTGAGCTTTTCAGTGAATGGTAACAAACTTACGGTTTCTATGGATACAGCACCGAGTAAGGAATTTACCATTACCGCAACCAAGAAAAATGCAGTCCGCAGAGGTGTGGTTGTATGGTCAGAGGGCAAACACGGTCAGAATTCCAGTGTGCAGGATGTTGTCAGCTATGCTCAGGAAGTAAGCGACAGTATCAACGGTTATGTGAAGATGAAAGTCAGCTATGGTTCTTGTCAGATTGTAAAGACCAGTGAGGACGGCAGGGTTGACGGTATTAACTTCACGATTACCGGAAACGGTATCAATCAGACGGTTACAACAGCTAATGGCGGTAAGTTCCAGATTGATAACCTTATGCCGGGTATCTATACTGTAACCGAGCAGGCATACGATAAGTACGAGCCGCAGGAAACACATAGAGTTACTGTTGTAGCAGGACAGGTTGCAAAGGTCAATTTTAATAACAAATTGAAGCGTGGCGACCTTCAGGTAGTGAAGTCCTCAGAAGATAATCTTGTTGAAGGTATGAAGTTCCATCTTTTCGGTACTTCTCTTTCCGGTGCTGCTGTTGACCAGTATGCAGTTACAGATCAAAACGGTGTGGCAACTTTCAAAGATGTGCTTATCAGTGGTTCTGAACCATATACCCTTGAGGAAGTAGACACGGCTATCCGTTATGTTGTGCCGAAAAATCAGATTGCACCAGTGAAGTGGAAAGAAGTAACCACAAGAAACTTCAATAATATTTTGAAGAAGTTTACTGTAACAGTAACAAAGAGCGACGCTGAGAAAGGCGAAGCACAGGGCAATGCCAAACTTTCGGGAGCAATTTACGGTATCTATAAGGGAGAAACGCTTGTAGATAAGTATGTTACTGATGAAAACGGTCAGTTCACTACCAAAGAATATGTTTGTGATACCGACTGGACAATCCGAGAAATCACACCGTCAGAGGGATATTTGCTTGATAAGACTATCCATGAAGTAGGTGCAGACCCGAAACTTTATGAGGTGGAACACAACCTTACTTCCAATGATGTAACCGAGCAGGTAATCAAAGGCAATGTGGCTATCATCAAACATACCGATGACGGAGAAACAAAGATTGAAACACCTGAAAAGGGTGCTTCCTTTGAGATTTATTTGAAATCTGCCGGAAGCTATGACGCAGCCAATAAAGACGAGAGAGATACCATTGTTTGCGATGAAAATGGCTTCGGTCAGACAAAAGATATGCCGTATGGTATTTATACCGTACACCAGACTTCTGGTTGGGAAGGCAGAGAGATGATGGATGATTTTGATGTGTTCATTTCACAGAACGCACAGACTTATCGTTATCTCATCAATAACCGTAACTTCGAGAGCTTTGTCAATGTAGTTAAGGTGGACGCAGAAAGCGGAAAGAGTATTCCGTATGCAGGAGCAGGATTTAAGATTTACGACCCGCAGGGTAATCAGGTCAAAATGACCTTTACTTATCCGACACCGACCACGATTGATGTGTTCTATACCGATGCAAATGGTTCTCTTGTCACACCTGAGAAACTGGATTACGGCAAGGGGTATTCTATCGTAGAGGTACAAGCTCCATACGGATATGTACTTGATGATACTCCGGTATATTTTGATATTACCGAAGAAAATTCCACAGAGGAAGGCGGCGTAACTGTTGTGAAAGTCAATAAGCCGAATATGGCACAGAAAGGTACTATCACGGTTGAAAAAACCGGAGAAGTATTTAGTGGTGTCAATGTAAGTGGTTCTGAGGACAGTGATGTTATTTATCAGCCTGTTTATGAAGTGACAGGACTTGAGGGAGCAGTTTATGAAGTCCGTGCTGCGGAAGATATTAGCACACCGGACGGTACGCTCCGCTGTTCAAAGGGCGAAGTGGTAGATACTATCACAACAAGCTCCGATGGATTTGTGAAGAGCAAAGAACTTTATCTCGGAAAATACGAGGTCAAGGAAATTACAGCACCTTACGGAATGGTAGTCAGTGGCGAAACCCATACGGTTGAGCTTACTTATGCAGGTCAGAATATCTCTGTTACCGAAACTTCCACATCATTCTATAACGAAAGACAGAAAGTGCAGGTAAGCCTTGTAAAAGCCATTGAAAAGGATAAGACATTTGGTATTGGCGACAACGGAGAAATCAAAAACATCAGCTTTGGTCTTTATGCCGCAGAAGATATTGTATCTGCAAGCGGTACAGTTATTCCGGCTGATGGACTGATTGAGATTGTCAGCGTAAATGAAAATGGAACTGCTGTTATGAAGTCAGACCTTCCGTTTGGCAAATACTATGTCAAGGAGATTGCAACCGATGAGCATTATGTTCTCTCTGATACGAAATATCCGGTTATGTTTGAATATGCAGGTCAGGATACCGCAACAGTTGAAATCAAAGTGAATGATGGAAAAGAAATCAAGAATGAACTTATCTATGGTTCTGTATCAGGTAAGAAGATTGACGAGAACGGAGAAGCACTTGAGGGTGCTGTTATCGGTATCTTCAAAGCCGAAGAAACAGAATTTACAAAGGATACTGCACTTATGACGACTACCTCTGCAAAAGACGGTAGTTTTTCTTTTGCAAAAGTTCCTTATGGCAAATGGATTGTAAGAGAAATCGAGCAGCCAAAGGGATTTGTTCTTGATGAAAAGGCGTATGAGGTCAATATCAGCAAAGCCGAGCAGGTAGTTGAAATTGAGATTGTCAATGAGTATGTTCACGGCAATATCAGACTCACGAAGGTGGACGCTGAATATCCAGATAACAAACTTACGGGTGCAACCTTTGAGGTATATAAGGACACCAATGAGAACGGAAAGATTGATGATGGCGATGAACTTATCGGAAATCTTGAAGAAACCGAAACCGGAATTTATGAGATGAAAGAGCTGCTTTACGGAAAATATATTGTCCGTGAAACAAAAGCACCAGAGGGCTTCCTGCTTGATAAGGGAGAATACTCTGTTTTCATTGAGAAAGACGAAACAACTTATTCCGTTGAGAATAAGGCTGGTGTTGGATTTATCAATGAAGCTATGCGTGGAACACTGAAAATCGTCAAGACATCTTCAGATGGTAAGGTTAAAGGTTTTGCGTTCAGAGTAACCGGAGCAAACGGTTATGATATGACATTTGAAACAGATAAGAACGGCGAAATTGTGATTGAGGGACTTCGTATTGGCGAATATACCGTATCCGAAGTGGCAAACAATGCCTCTGCCGCATATATCACACCTGCCGACCAGAATGTTACTATCAAACTTGATGAAACAGCCGTTGTAAAAATGCACAATGAGTTGAGGGATACTCCGAAAACAGGAGATGATACCAATATGAAACTTTGGTATGTCCTTGCCGGACTTTCTGCTGTCGGTATCGCCGTAACTTCTGTTGTTGCATACAAAAAGAAGAAAAAGGAGGGTAACGAGTAATGGAAGCAAAGACAATTATCGCTATCGCATTAGTCGCCGTTATTGTCGGCGGCTTTATCTTTCTTCAGGTTAAAAACCGTAAGAAGTAAGTAACAAGCGAACATTAATCAGTCGGGGCAGAGCGTAAAAAACTCTGTCCCTTTAATTTTTGGAGGAACATTATGAAACAACAGAAAACGGTGGAGAGCCGAGTGCTTGAAATCTTAAAGGAATGCCCGATGTCGAGGTATGATGATATGCTTCTTATTCTGCATTATTACAATCGGTACGGATATATACCTGCCGGAAATCTTCCGCTTGAGGATATTGTATTTAATTACCGAGCATACGGACTTCCTTGTTTTGAAACCATACGCAGGGCAAGGCAGAGAGTACAGTCCCTTTTTCCTGAGTATTCACGTAATCCGCAGAAAGAAGAACAGAGCGGCAGTATTTCTATTGTAATCAACATTAGCTAAGGAGGTATTTTCGTGAAAGACAAAGCAACTTTTCAGAATAAGGTCAAGGTGCTGAATAAACTCTTTGACTCCGGTTGTGATACGGAGAAAAAGTTGCAGCAGCTTGATATGGAAGCAATCCTGAAAATCCCGAATATCACGATTCCTGATATGGGTGTGATTATGGAGCTTCAGAAGAATACAAAGTCCGGTAAACTCTTTTCGTATTTGGGCGGCGGTTCTGATGAAGCAACAAAAATGAGAGGTAAGGAAAATGAAGCAACAGGAGAATAGAGCAGAGCCGCAGGAAAAGCAAATTCGATTTATAGACAGTCATTACAATTTGAAATTCTATATTCCCGATGGAGGGAAAATCAGGATTACTTTTCGTGATGGACACACAGCAGACAGAGTGTGCAAGTATATTGATGACTACCATTTGTATGTCGGAAATTGCTGCTATCATATATGCGAGTTTGCTGAAAAAATGGAGCTTAGTGGAAGTAAAGTTGAACCTGTCAATCAATCCGAACCGTCAAAAAACAAGACCAGAAACAGAGAAAAACAGCGATAAGGAGGTGCAAGAGTAATGGCACGAAAATATGACCTTATTTCTGAGCTTTACAACCGCACCTGCAAAACGGTTGTGTCAAATCCTCAGAACTGGCAGGCATTCTTGGCTTCGGCTTGCCGAAATTATAAGTTACGTTATGACGAACAGCTACTTGTATATGCACAGCGACCTGATGCAACAGCGGTTCTTGAGATAGAGCAGTGGAACAAAATTTTTGGCAGATGGGTCAACCGAGGTGCAAGAGGTATTGCTGTTTTTGCTGATGAAAACCGTTCACGGCAAAGACTGACACATTACTTTGATATTTCAGATACTCACGAAAGCAGATATTCAAGAACAGTCCCGATTTGGGATATGCGTCAGGAATACGAAGCTGATGTGATTGAAACATTGGAAAGCACTTTCGGAGAGATTGAGAATAAGAGCAGTCTTGCCGAAGCAATTATGGGAGCAGCAAGAAATGCGGCAGAGGATAATATCCCTGATTATCTGCAAGACCTTTACTATGCAACCGAGGGCAGTTCCTTTGAGGAAGTGGAAGAGGATATTGTGGCTTTCATTTATAAAAATGTCGTGACAAACAGTGTGGCATATATGATGATGTCAAGGCTCGGCGTTGATACGGACGGTTATTTTGAACTTGATGATTTCAGAGATGTTACCAACTTCAATACGCAGGAAACACTCAATGCACTTGGATTTGCTACCAGTGATATTGCAGAAATGGGATTGACGGAAATATCTAAAACAATTACTGCACTCAACCGTCAAAATCGCATAATTGTCGGTCAGGACAGAAATGAATACAATAAGGTTGAAAATAACGACGAAAGGAGTTTGGACAATGAACGAACTGACCTACACGATGGTGGGCGATTACAGCCTTCCGAACCTGAAACTTCCACAGCAGCCGGAAGTGACGCTGGGCAGATACGCTCAGATGAGGAGAGAGTTTCTGAAGGAACATCACAGAGTCCTTTACTACAATCTCCTGACGAGGGGCGAACTGACACAGCACTTGGCGGAAGTGGAACAGAGAGCCAGCAAGATGGAGGAAACAATTCTGAGCCAGATGGCACAGAAAGAGGGAGTGACCGAACAGATGAAAGCGGAGGATATGATGAAATGGGTTCGTCTGATGAACTCCCTTCGCAATTCGGCACAGGAAATCGTGAAAGCGGAAGTGATATTCGCTTAGAGTATTACGACAGAACGCACGAGGATAAAAGCCTTCCGTTCTTTGGACGTGATGAAGTAATCAATGAAATTCTCAGAACGACACCACATTTGTCAGCAAGTCTGGAAGAAATCAAAGATTATTATGAACGTAATCCTGATAACAAAGACCGCACAGAGTATATAAAGAGTATTTTCAATAATGATTATACCGAACTTACTTTAGAGGACGGCAGGACAGTAGGGTACAAGACCTTTGAAAACGTTCTGCATTTGTGGGAGGGCAAATACGACAGCAGAACCGCACAGAGCTATTATGATTGGGCTGTTATTGCCCGACATTTTGAAGCTATGCGATTATTGGGAGAATTAAGTGACAGCATAAAACCATTACCGTCAATGGACGGTCAGATGACATTCATATTAGACGGTCGGGCAGAGGAAAAGAAAACCTCTGCCTTTACTTTTTCTCAGGAGATTATCGACGCTGTTCTTGCGAACGGAAGCGGATTTTCTGAGGGTAAAATGCGTATTTATGAGCAGTTTGAAAAAAGCCTTTCTGCAAAAGAAAATGCCGACTTCTTGAAAAATGAATACGGTTGGGGCGGTTCTTATCCCGTCATAATCGGGGCAGGCATTGATGAGAGCCACGATGGAAAAGGTATTACGATTACGAAAGGCATCGGTAAAGAAAATCCACATATCACACTTTCGTGGTCGCAGGTGGAGAAGCGTATCGGGGAACTTATCCGAACGGACAGATACTTAAATCCAAAGGAAAAAGAACACTATCCTCAGTGGCTTGAAAGCCAAGAGGAACGCAGAGCCAAAATCGAGGAAACGAAAAGAAATCGTGAGATACTCTCTAATGCACCACCGGAGCAGGAGGTTGAACCAACCGAAAAAGAACCTGAAGAAGCAGAACAGCCGCAAGATATGCAGTATGAATATCATCTTGGCGATAAGGTGTATATCGGTGCTTCTGAGTATGAAATCTTATCTGTTGATGATGAGAGAGTAATGCTCTATGACTATGATATGCCACTGCTCAATAAGGAATTTTCACGCACAGAGTTTGACAGAAAAGTGCGTGAGAACCCGATGAATGAGCATTTGATTGTGAAGGAAGAACCTGCCGAAGAAAGAAATGAAAAAGAGCCTGAGCCGGTAGTTCCTGCTTGGGAGCAGAAGAAAAAGGTCAAGGGCTTTGACCTGCACCCTGATGTGCCTATGGCAGACCGTCATACCTTTAATCTCAGAGAAAATGAGGTTGAAACGGTAGGTAAAAAGGAACGCTTCCGCAGAAATATTATGGCGATACAGCTTCTTAAAAAGTGTCAGGAAGAAAACAGATTTGCCACTCCTGAAGAACAAATTATCTTATCAAAGTATGTCGGTTGGGGTGGACTTTCAGAAGCTTTTGATGAAAATAATTCAGCGTGGGCAACGGAGTATCTGGAACTTTCTTCGGTATTAACACCGGAAGAATATGCTTCGGCAAGAGAAAGCACATTGACTGCGTTCTACACGCCGCCCGAAGTTATCACAGCCATTTATAAGGCAATGGAGCAGATGGGTTTTAAGGAAGGCAACTTGTTAGAGCCGTCCTGCGGTATCGGTAATTTCATCGGTATGCTGCCGGACACAATGCAGGACAGTAAGATTTACGGTGTGGAACTTGATACGATTTCCGCAGGGATTGCACAGCAGCTTTATCAGAAAACAACCATTGCGGCACAAGGATTTGAAGAAACCAATCTGCCGGACAGCTTCTTTGATGGAGTGGTTGGAAATGTACCTTTTGGAGATTTTAAGGTATCGGATAAAAGGTATGACAAGCATAAGTTCCTGATACACGATTACTTTTTTGCCAAGTCCCTTGATAAGTTAAGACCCGGCGGTGTGATGGCTCTTGTAACGAGCAAAGGCACAATGGATAAGGAAACTTTAGCAGTACGAAAGTATATTGCACAGAGAGCAGAGCTTCTTGGAGCAATCCGATTGCCGAATAATACCTTTAAGGGTAATGCAGGAACGGAAGTCGTTTCGGATATTCTTATCCTGCAAAAGCGTGACAGACTGATAGATATTGAGCCGGATTGGGTTCATCTTGATACCGATGAGAACGGAATTAAGATGAACTCTTATTTTGTGCAGCACCCCGAAATGATACTTGGAGAAATGAAAATGGTATCGGGGCGTTTTGGTATGGAAGCAACTTGTGTGCCGTATGAAAATGCAGACCTTGCAGCACAGCTTGATGAAGCGGTAGCAAATATTCACGGAGAAATCACGGAATATGAAGCCGAGGAAGAACTGGAGGAGGAAGATAATTCTATTCCGGCAGACCCAACAGTGAGAAACTTTTCCTATACGGTGGTGGACGATAAAATCTACTATCGAGAAAATTCCCGTATGACTCCGGTGGAGGTGTCGGCAACCGCAGAGAACCGAATTAAGGGTATGATTGCCATTAGAAATTCCGTCAGAACGCTGATTGAATTGCAGACAGAAGATTACCCTGACAGCGAAATAAAAGCGGAGCAGGAGAGATTAAACAGACTTTATGATACCTTTTCAGGTAAGTACGGACTCATTAACAGCCGTGCAAATACCTCTGCTTTTTCGCAGGACAGTTCATTCTCTTTGCTTTCTGCATTGGAGATAATCGGAGAGGACGGAGAACTGGAACGTAAGGCTGATATGTTTTCTAAGAGGACAATTAAGCCGCATACTCCGGTTACTTCTGTTGATACGGCAAGCGAAGCGTTGGCGGTATCTCTTGGAGAAAAAGCCACGATTGATATGGACTATATGATGGAGCTTTCCGGTAAATCGGAGAATGAAATCTTTGAGGACTTAAAGGGTGTTATCTTCCTAAACCCGCTTTATGAGTATGGAAATTCTTACGAACCGAAGTATCTGATGGCTGATGAATACCTTTCGGGTAATGTCAGGGAGAAGCTGAGAATTGCAAAGAACTCGGCAGAACTCTATCCGGAAGATTATAAGGTCAATGTGGAAGCACTTCAAAAGGTGCAGCCGAAAGACCTGACTGCAAGTGAAATTTCCGTGCGACTTGGTGCAACTTGGCTGCCACCGGACGATGTGCAGGAGTTTATCTTTCATTTGCTTGAAACACCACGCTACGCACAGTGGAATATCAAAGTTCACTTCTCTCCATTTACGAGTGAGTGGAATATTGAGGGCAAATCCTATGACAAAGGAAATGTAAGGGCATATAACACTTACGGAACTTCCCGCATCAATGCCTATAAGATTATCGAGGAAACGCTGAACTTAAAAGATGTGCGTATCTTTGATTATATCGAAGATGATGAGGGAAAGAAAAAAGCTGTCCTGAATAAAAAGGAAACAGCGATTGCTCAGTCGAAGCAGGAAATGATTAAGCAGGAATTTCAGGACTGGATATGGTCTGACCCTGAACGAAGGGAAAGGCTTTGCAAATCCTACAATGAGAAATTCAATAGCGTCAGACCTCGTGAGTATGATGGAAGTCATATCATTTTCAATGGTATGAACCCTGAAATTGAACTCAGGGAACATCAGAAAAATGCGGTTGCTCATATCCTTTACGGAGGAAATACGCTTCTTGCACACGCAGTCGGAGCAGGAAAAACTTTTGAAATGGTGGCGGCAGCACAGGAGTCGAAAAGGCTTGGGCTTTGTAACAAGTCACTGTTTGTTGTACCAAATCACTTGACCGAACAATGGGCGGCTGAGTATTTGCAGCTCTATCCGGCGGCGAATATCCTTGTCGCAACAAAGAAAGATTTTGAAACCAAGAACCGTAAAAAGTTCTGCGGCAGGATTGCAACCGGAGATTATGACGCAGTTATCATCGGACATTCACAGTTTGAGAAAATCCCGATGTCCATTGAAAGACAGAGGGCAATCTTAGAACAGCAGCTTGAGGAGATAACCGGAGGAATTGCGGAACTTAAGCGAAACCGAGGGGAAAACTTCTCCATAAAGCAGCTTGAAAAGTCAAAGAAATCTATCAAGCAGAAACTTGATAAACTCAATGACCAGACGAAAAAAGATGATGTTGTAACCTTTGAGGAACTTGGTGTAGACAGGCTTTTTGTTGATGAAAGCCATTATTACAAGAACCTTTATCTTTATACAAAAATGCGTAATGTGGGCGGTATCGCACAGACGGAAGCACAGAAATCTTCCGACCTCTTTATGAAGTGCCGTTACCTTGACGAGATTACCGGAGGGCGAGGAACCGTGTTCGCAACGGGTACACCTATCTCAAACAGTATGGTGGAACTTTATACGATACAGCGATATTTGCAGTACAGCACGCTTGTGAAAAATGGGTTGCAGCACTTTGATGCCTGGGCTTCCACTTTCGGAGAAACCATTACGGCAGTGGAACTTACACCGGAAGGAACAGGATACAGAGCAAAGACAAGGTTCGCAAAATTCTATAACTTGCCTGAACTAATGGCGATGTTCAAGGAGATAGCGGACATTAAGACAGCGGATATGTTGAACCTGCCAGTACCGGAAGCAAAGTACCATAACATTGCAGTAAAGCCGTCAGAAATGCAGAAAGAAATGGTTGCTTCCCTTGCAGAGAGAGCCGAGCAGGTGCGTGGCGGCGGTGTGGATTCAAGCGTAGATAATATGCTGAAAATCACGAATGACGGAAGAAAACTGGCTCTTGACCAGCGTATGCTAAACGATATGCTGCCTGATTTTGAGGGCAGTAAAATCAATGCCTGCGTCGATAACATCTATCGGATATGGAAAGAAAATGCCGACAAGAAATCAGCACAGCTTGTGTTTTGTGACCTTTCCACGCCGAAGAATGATGGCACATTTTCCGTCTATAACGACATCAGGAAGAAGTTGATTGAGAGAGGTATTCCTGAAAGTGAAGTAAAATTTATACACGAAGCCGACACGGATATGAAGAAAAAGGAACTGTTCCAAAAGACCCGCAAGGGAGAAGTCAGGGTGCTTCTTGGCTCTACTCAGAAGATGGGAGCAGGAACGAATGTGCAGGATAAACTTATCGCACTTCACGATGTGGATTGTCCGTGGCGACCTTCAGATTTGGAGCAGCGTTCCGGTAGAATTGTCCGTCAGGGCAATGAAAATCCGCAGGTAGATATTTACCGCTATGTAACAGAGCAGACCTTTGATGCATACCTCTATCAGCTCGTGGAAGGTAAGCAGAAGTTCGCAAGTCAGATTATGACGAGCAAATCTCCGGTCAGGTCAGCAGAGGATATTGATGAAACTGCACTGTCCTATGCGGAGATAAAAATGCTTGCAACAGGCAATCCGTATATCAAAGAAAAGATGGACTTAGACATTCAGGTGCAGAAGCTGAAGATGTTAAAATCCAATTTCTTATCGGAGAAATACGGACTGGAGGATAAGGTCATCAAGTTCTATCCACAACAGATTGCTTACTTAAAATCCCGTGTAGAGGGACTTACAAAAGATGTTGAAACAGCAAAATCACACCCGAAACCGACAGACGAGCAGCCGCTTGGAATGATGGTATTGGGTGTTTCTTATTCCGAAAAAGCCGAAGCAGGTCAGGCAATCATCAATGCCTGCAAGTCAATGAACAGTCCTGATGCGATACCACTTGGCGAGTACCGTGGCTTTCAAATGGAGCTGTATTTTGATACGGTGCAGCGTAATTATGTTGTGAAACTGAAAGGCGAAACGAGCAGAGATGTACCGCTTGGCGATGATGCTCATGGTAATATCGTGAGAATAGATAACGGCATAGAACGCTTTGAGGAAGCACTTGCTGATACGAAAAACAGCCTTGAAAATACGGAGAAGCAGTTTGAAACAGCGAAGCAGGAAATCGAAAAGCCGTTTGCAAAGGAGGAAGAATTGAGGGCAAAAACTGCCCGACTTGATGAGCTGAATATCCTGCTCAATATGGATAAAAAGGAAAATGAGATTGTCGGCGGAGAGCCTGATGAGGGCGAGCCAGTCGGCGGCAGAAAGGAGAAATCGTATGAGAGATAAACAGGAAGGCGGTGGTCGATATGCCATTTATCGCACCTGAGTTAATCATTCAGGCGAAGCAGATGGACTTATTAACCTACCTGAAAAATTATGAACCGTATGAGCTGGTTAAGTTTTCAGGTAACACCTATTGCACCAGAACCCACGACAGTTTGAAGATTTCAAACGGGAAATGGATATGGTGGTCGAGAGGTATCGGTGGCAGGAGTGCTTTGGATTATCTGATTAAGGTCAAAGGTTACAGCTTCCTTGAAGCGGTGGAAACCATTATCGGACACACAGCGATTCAGGCTCCGGACTATGAAAAACCACAGCCAAAAGAGGAAAATAAACCGCTTCTTCTCCCTGAAAAATGTGCTTCCAATATAGTGATTACAGAGTATCTTTTCGGGAGAGGAATAGATTTTGAAATCATCAATTACTGTATCTCTAATGACCTTATCTTTGAGAGCCTGCCGTATCACAATGTTGTGTTTGTAGGCTATGACGAGAAGAAAGAACCCAAATATGCAGCCTACCGTTCCACGAATAAGCGTAGGATTATGGGCGATTGCAGTGGCAGTAAAAAAGATTATTCTTTTCGGCTTGGTAAGGAAAACTTGGAGGAAGTACACCTCTTTGAGTGTGCCATTGACTTGTTATCCTATGCCACGCTTGCAAAACTGAACGGGCAGGACTGGAAAGAAATGAGCTTTGTTTCGCTGTCCGGGGTGTATTCTCCGGCAAAGAAAATTGAGGACAGTAAAGTGCCGATTGCACTGGAAAAGTATCTTGGCAGTAACCCATCTGTCAGGAAAATCCGTATCCATTTTGACAATGATATAGCGGGCAGAAAGGCAGCACAGACCTTAAAAACTATTCTGCCGGATAAGTATGAAATCGTTGATGAGCCACCAAAAGCAGGTAAGGACTTCAACGATTTTCTTTGTATGCGGATGGGAATTTACAATAAAAAAATACACGAAAGGAATGAAGAACGATGAATGATTCTAAGATTAAAGTTCTCTTGGTAGAACCGGAAAAGTACCCGAAGGAAATTATAATCGACGACAGTCTGGAAGCAATGCAGGAGGTTGTCGGCGGGGATATTGAGGAATATATGCCCTATGACGATGACGTTGCAATCATCTGTAATGAGGAAGGAAAGATGAGAGGACTTCCGCTTAACCGTGCAGTTTATGTGCAGGACAATGATAAGAAAGAGATGGTAGATATTATCTGCGGCAAGTTCTTTATCTGTTATGCACCGCCTGAGAGTGAGAGCTTTCAGAGCTTGCCGGACGATATGATGAAGAAGTATAAGGAACAGTTCAAGTATCCTGAACGCTTTTCTAAGGAAGTGGGCGGCAATATCGTGGCTGAACCTTTTAAGCCGAAATCAAAGGATTATGAGAGATAGTAGCCTGAGAACGGGGCAACCCAGAGGAGATGTTTAATCTTAGCGAGCAGACCATTTGGATAAACATAGTTTCCCAAACGGTAAAAGGCTCGTTAGGGGTTGCCCCTAATACCCCGTGAGAAAGGAGAACTTGATTTGAGAGAGTTATTACTTATCGCCGCTGGGACACTGCTCGGCAGTTGTCTTGGCGTTACGATGATGTGCTTATTCCAGATTAACAAAGATTGCAGAGTAAAGAGAAAGGAAGATACCGATTATGAGAAAGAGAAACATTCAGAAGATTGTACGCTTTAACCGCAAGGAAGCACAGGATTTGGCAGCAAAGGCAAAGAAGGCTTGTCTTTCCGAAGCAGGACTTATCCGTTTGCTTATCAGAGGTTACGAGCCGAAAGAGAAACCCGATGACCGCTTCTATGATGTGATGAGGGAACTTTCCTCTATCGGTAATAACATCAATCAGCTTGCAGCTAAAGCTAATACGCTTGGTTTCATTGACGCACCTATGCTGAAGAATGAAGCTGCGAAGTGGAATAAGTTCCAGTCAGAGATTGAAAGGACATATCTTCGTCCAAATCAGAGCGAAATGAAATGGCAGTAACAAAGTTGTGGTCGGTAACAGAAAGGCTCGGTCAGGTCATTGACTATGCGACCAATCCCGAAAAGACTTCTGCCAAAATCAAAAGGGAGTTTTCACAGGAACAGTATCAGGCTCTTGCAGATGTCATTGCTTATGCAAAGGACGAAGAAAAAACAGAGCGAGAGTTCTATGTTGAGGGTATCAACTGTAATGTGGCGATTGCCCGTGACCAGTTCATAACGGTTAAGGAACAGTACCAAAAGACAGACGGTATCCAAGCCTATCACGGATATTTGAGCTTCAAGGAAACGGATATATCTCCTGAGATGGCACAGAAAATCGGAATGGAGTTTGCAAATGAAGTGTGGGGCAAAAGATTTCAGGTCGTTGTGACAACCCACCTGAACACAAAGCACCTGCACTGCCATTTTGTCATCAACTCTATTTCTTTTGTCGATGGCAAACATTTGTGGGGCGAGGAAAAAGCGTGGTTCAAATTCCGAAAGGTTGCAGACAGGATTTGTGAGAAGTACGGACTTTACTATGACCCGAATCCGAACCGCAGTAAGCAGTCGGAGTATCTGACGATGAAGGAAAAGGCAGGTATGCCGACACGCTACTCGGTTGCAAAAGAAGCCATTGACTATGCTATCGACCACAGCAAGACCCTGAAAGAATTTCAGTTTGCTCTCAAGGAAATGGGATATGCCTATAACCTGAGTCCAAGCCGAAAATACTGGACGGTCATTCCAAAGGGATACGATAAGCCGATACGACTGAAAAATCTCGGAGCAGATTATACCAATGACCGGATTGTAGAGCGTATCAAAGAAAATCGTAACAGATGGGCAGAGATTGAGCCGTTCCAGAGGGCGACTTATAAGCCAAGACAGTACCGTATGCAGACCAGAGGGCAGAAGCTGAAAAAGAAAGGCGGACTTTATGGGCTGTATCTGTATTACTGTTACAGACTCGGTTATCTGCCCAAGTATAAGAAACAGAATAACGCAAGGCTTCATTATCTCTTGAAAGATGATTTAATGAAGCTCGATAAGATTACTGATGAAGTAAGGCTGCTCGGACGAGAAAATATTTCCACGGACGAACAGCTTTTTTTATATAAAACTTCCTTAGAGGAGCAGATGGAAAATCTTGTTGCCGGAAGAACACATCTCCGAAAAAAGATAAGAACAAATATTGATGATGGTCAGCTTCAGGCGGCAAAAGATGAAATCGCTTCTATCAACGGAGAATTGAAAAAACTCCGACGGGAAGTAAAACTCTGCGAGGATATTGCGGAGAGGTCAAAGGTTATGGAAGAAAACCTTGAGCATATCGAAACAGAGGAAGAAAAACAGCAGAGAAAGGAGAAATCACGCTATGAACAACGGTGGTGACGCAGCAGAGCAGGTCGTTAGGCTTTCGCTTGAAGGATTTGAAGTTGCTGCAAGATTAAGCGGTTCGGCGGCGAAGAATATCGCATTGCTTTTGGTATCGGTTCTGAAGCAGGAACAAAAGACAAAGGGCAAAGCAAGGCTTACCAATATGATTAAGTCAGGCAAGGAGCTGAAAGTCTTTTCCATTCCGCAAAAGGATTTGAAGAAGTTTACCGAACAGGCAAAACGCTATGGCGTTCTTTATTGTGTCCTCAGAGATAAGAACACAAAGGGAGAGAATGCTCCGGTAGATATTATCGCAAGAGCAGAGGACGCTTCTAAAATTCAGCGTATCGTTGAAAGATTTGAACTTGGCAAAGTGGATAAGGCTTCGATTGTCAGTGAAGCAGAGAAAGCTATCGCAGACCGTGAAGCGGTTGAAAAAGAAAAGCCGACTAAATCCAAGAGTGAAATCATTATGGAAGAAGCGGTCAGAAATCCAATGCAGAAAGAGGAGCGAGCAAACGCAAACCCCTCAGTCGCCAAAACAGACAAAAGCCCTCTGTCAAGGCAAAACTCAGAGCCGGTAGAAACGCAATCTGATAAGGGTGTTGCAAAGCCAGTGGAAAAACCATCGGTCAAAGAGAAACTTGACCGTTACAAGGCACAGGCAAAACAGCAAAAAGAAGCAGAGCGTAAAGAACCGGAGATTAAGAAAGACGGCAAGAAGCCGCAGCAGAAAAACGGTCAGACGGTACACCGTCAGCCGAAGAAGAAACCCAAAGCAAAAGAGAGGTAATTCACTATGACAAATGATTTCAAACCCGCAAAGGCTGGCGGTAATCAGCCAAGATTATCCAAAGAGGAGTATGCGGAAAAGAAGCGAGCAGAAAAAGAAAAGGTCTATCAGATGATTGATGACGCTGCCCGTGAGATTGTGAGTGACCCTGAGAAGTTCAAGAGCTTTCTTGATACGCAGAGTCGAATGGACAGATATTCCGCAGCAAATGCTCTCCTTATTTACAGTCAGTATCCGCAGGCAACACAGCTTAAAGATTTTGATGATTGGGGTAAGGACAATGTGAAGATTACCAAAGGGGCAAAGAGTATTTCTATTCTTGAACCAGTGGAATATACAAGAGCAGATGGCTCTCCGGGTATTTCCTACAATGTCAAAAAGGTATTTGATGTTACGCAGACAAATGGAAGAAAAGCTCCGGCAGTATCAGCAAACCGTGACCCGAAAGCACTTATCACGACAATGCTTGATGTATCTCCGGTGGAGGTTGCGTCAACCGATGAACTTCCGTATCCGAATATGGCAGCTTTCTATAATAATGAAAAGCAGACCTTGTATGTGAAGCGTAATGTGGGCGACAGCGTAGCAGTTGCTCAGTGTGTCGCTCAGGAACTTGGACACGCACAGCTTTCCATTAACAGCGAAAGTTACAGCCGCAGGGATATGGGCTTTCAGGCAGTGTGTATCGGATATATGCTTTGCAAGAAGTATGGCGTAGATACACAGAATTTTGCAATTAACCGCATTCCGGAGGGACTGGCTTCCAAAGAGCCGAAAGAAATCCGTGCGGAGCTTTCCAAGACTCGAAATGCAATGGCAGAAATTCACAGTCATATCTCTGATGAAATGTTCCGCAAGAAGCAGGAGCGTTCAAAGGACTATGAGAGATAATGGAGGGCAGATATGGAAAAAGAAAAACTCTACCACATTGCTTTGGACGATTACGAACACGGTGTTGTCATTCGCTCCTTAAACGATGAGAAAACAAAGTTGATGGAGGAAGGCAAGTCCGCAGATGCAGTAGACGACCTGCTTGTAAAAGTCGGAAATGCCCCATTGAAAAAGTTCAAAGTAATTGAAAGGAAACGCTCAGATGAAGCGAGATAATGACAGGCAGACTGCCATTATTTTATCTATTGTCGGTATCGTTCCGGTCATATGGCTGGCACTTCTGATTGCACCTTCCATAAGCGGAGGACTGCCGGAGATAGCAGCCAATCTTGCGACACTCTTTGATAATCCATTTTCCATAAAATTATGTGGGGACAGCCTGAAAACTGTCCTCATTTTGCTTTTATGCTATGGAATGGGTATCGGGATTTATTTCTCGACAAGAAAGAATTACCGCAGACGAGAGGAACACGGTTCTGCTAAATGGGGCAATGTCAGAGCAATTGATAAAAAGTACCGACAAAAGCCGCTGTCAGAAAATAAGCTGATGACTCAGAATGTGTGCATTGGACTTAATGCCAAGAAGCACAGACGAAATCTGAATACGCTTGTGTGCGGTGGCTCCGGTGCAGGTAAGACAAGGTTTTACGCAAAGCCTAATATTATGAACGCTGCCAGAAACAGCTATGTGATATTAGACCCGAAAGGGGAAATCCTGCGAGATACGGGACATCTTCTTGAGAAGAAAGGTTACGAAGTGCGTGTGCTTGATTTGATTTCAATGGAGAAAAGCCATTGTTACAATCCGTTTGTATATTTGCAGAACGATAATGATGTGCAGAAGCTCGTAACAAATCTTTTCAAGAGTACCACTCCAAAAGGTTCACAGAGCAATGACCCGTTTTGGGATACGGCAGCGTCAATGCTTCTGCTTGCACTTGTATTTTATCTGCATTATGAAGCACCACCGGAAGAACAGAATTTTGCAATGGTAATGGAAATGCTCAGAGCCGGGGCGATTGAGGACGAGGACGACCCAAGTCCTTCTCCGCTTGATAATCTGTTTTCAGATTTGATGATAGATAATCCTGACCACATTGCTTTGAAGTATTACCACTCTTACCATTCTGGTTCTTCCAAAACATTAAAATCCATACAGATAACCCTTGCAGCAAGGCTTGAAAAGTTTAACTTGGAGAGTCTTGCTGCTCTTACTTCTGCCGATGAACTGGATTTGCAGTCACTCGGAGAGAAAAAGGTGGCACTGTTTGCACTGATACCGGATAACGACTCCAGTTTCAACTTTTTGGTATCCATTCTTTACACACAGCTCTTTCAAAAGTTGTTTTATGCAGCCGACCATATCCACGGCGGCTGTCTGCCTATGCCCGTTCATTTTATGATGGACGAATTTGCCAATGTTTCACTGCCGGACGACTTCGACAAGATACTGTCGGTTATGCGTTCCCGTGGGGTATCGGTAAGTATCATCTTGCAGAACTTGGCACAGCTTAAAGCCTTGTTTGAAAAACAGTGGGAGAGCATTGTGGGTAACTGCGATGAATTTCTTTACCTCGGTGGAAATGAGCAGTCAACCCATAAATATGTGTCGGAGCTGTTGGGCAAGGAAACCATTGATACCAACACGTTCGGAAAGAGTACCGGAAGAAGCGGTAATTATTCCACCAACTATCAGATTAGCGGCAGAGAGTTACTTACCCCTGATGAGGTGCGTATGCTCGATAATCAGTACGCTATTTTATTTATCCGTGGGGAAAGACCCATTATGGATTTCAAATATGACATTATGAAACACCCGAATGTGGCACTTACCACAGACGGAAAGGCAAGTCCTTATAAGCACGGAGAAGTCACAAAAGATATTGCTTCGATTGCTATTTGGGACATTGACCCTGCAACACTTCCTGAAAAGGAAATGGAAGAAACGAACTGGGAACTTCTTTCCGATGAGGAGATGGAAGCTCTGTTCATAAACAATCAAACAAATTAAATTTTGGAGGTATTCAACTATGACTATTTTTAAGAAAAAAGCAACTGACACTCAGGAAACAAAGAAACTGCCTATGACCGGAAAGATTAGGAAAGGCTTCCGTGCTTATTGCACAATGGTCATTGTCGGTGCGTTGGCACTTGGAATGACAACGACTGCATTTGCAGCGAATGACCCGCTTACCGTAGTCAACAATCTGTCTGACTTTATCTTCGGACTTATCCGTGCCATCGGTATGATTTTGCTTGGCTTTGGTATCGTGCAGGTCGGTCTTTCGCTCAAATCTCACGACCCTTCTCAGAGAGCCAATGGATTCCTGACTCTTGCGGGCGGTGTCATTATCACTTTTGCGAAAGAAATCCTTACTCTTATCACAGGCTAAGATAAGAGTTACACAGTTATCGAGGGGTGTGCCAAGTTAAGGTACACCCCTTAATTGTAAGGAGGTGCTTTGAATGAGTGATAACTGGGTAGTTCAAAATCTTGAAAATGCCCTTGAAACTTGGAATGAAAAACTGTCGGAAATATGGACACTCATCACAACTACACCGCAGAACTTTAAGGGCGGGAATATCTGGAAGGTTATCGTTGACATCAATGGTGCGGTTCAGGCTATCGGGCTTGCCTTACTTGTATTGTTTTTTGTGATAGGTATGGTAAAGACCTGCGGAAGTTTTACAGATGTGAAGAAACCGGAACACGCTTTAAAACTCTTTGTCCGTTTTGCATTGGCGAAAGGTGTTATCACATACGGAATGGAGCTTATGCTTGCACTATTTAATATCGTGCAAGGGACAATTTCAACCATTATGAATGCTGCCGGATTTGGAACTCCGGAACAGACGACCTTGCCCGCAGAGATGGTAACGACCATAGAGGACTGCGGATTTTTCGAGAGTATTCCCTTGTGGGCGGTAACGCTTATCGGAGGATTATTTATCACGGTGCTGTCGTTCATTCTGATAATGACGGTGTACGGAAGATTTTTCAAGTTGTATATGTACACAGCACTTGCACCGATACCGCTTTCCACATTTGCAGGAGAACCGACACAGAATGTCGGCAAGAGTTTTATCAAGAGCTATTGTGCAGTTCTGCTTGAGGGAGCAGTCATTGTACTTGCTTGTATTATTTTCTCCGTATTTGCTTCATCGCCACCAGTAGTGAATCCTGATGCAGCAGCAGTTACGCAGGTGTGGGCATATATCGGGGAATTGGTATTTAATATGCTTGTTCTTGTCGGTGCAGTAAAAATGTCTGACCGTATTATCCGAGAGATGATGGGACTTTAAGGAGAGATTTTGAGATGAACCAAAGAGATTGTAAGAAATGCGTTTACTATGGCGGTAAACGAAAAGGCAAAGTCTTTTGCCTGAATGATAAATGCGTGAGGGAGAAAGACCGAAACCGCAGGAAAGGAAACAGATATGGAAGTAAAAATTAACCGAGAAATCAGAAATTATACAGAGTCAATGTTTTTTGGGCTGTCGCTCAGACAGTTCATTTTTTCTGTTCTCGCTTGTGGCGTTGCGGTAGGACTGTATTTCTTGCTCAGACCGTATGTTGGCACGGAAACCGTATCGTGGGTGTGCATTTTGGGTGCTGCTCCGTTTGCGGCACTTGGCTTTGTGAAGTACAACGGTATGACCGCAGAGAAAGCAATCTATGCGTGGATAAAATCGGAGTTTTTAATGCCGAAGAAGCTGGTATTTCACTCCACCAATGTTTATTACGAACTGATGAAGCCAAGCATTGAACAGAAGCAGAAGGAGGTATTGAAGTCAAATGATTAAGACTCTTACAAATTTGTTTAAGCAGGATAAAGAAAAATTTGTTGTACCGAAAGGGGTGCAGGACGTGATTCCCGTGGCAGCTATCTTTGATGATGGCATTTTCAAAGTGGGAAAGGATAAATATTCAAAGACCTACCGCTTTACGGATATTAACTATGCAGTGGCGAGCCGTGAGGATAAGGAAGCGATGTTCCTTGAATATTCCGAACTTCTGAACTCTCTTGACAGTGGTGCAACGACAAAAATCACAATCAATAACCGTCGGCTCAACAGACTGGATTTTGAACAGACAATCCTTATTCCGACAACCGGAGATAATCTGGACGAGTATCGAGAGGAATATAACAAAATGCTTCTTGATAAGGCAACGGGTGCAAACTCCATTGTTCAGGATAAGTATATTACCATTTCCATCAATAAAAAGAGTGTAGAGGACGCAAGAACTTATTTTGCCCGTGTCGGTGCAGATTTGATTGCTCACTTCGGCAGACTTGGAAGTAAGTGCGTGGAACTGGAAACAGACGAGAGACTTCGTATTTTCCACGACTTTTATCGTGTGGGAGAGGAAAGCTCTTTCCACTTTGATATTAAGGAAACAAGAAAAAAGGGACACGATTTTAAGGATTATATCTGCCCTGACACAATGGAATTTGAAAAGGACTATTTCAAGATGGGAAACCGTTATGGAAGAGTCCTTTTTCTTCGTGAATATGCGTCCTATATCAAAGACAGTATGGTGGCGGAACTTACGGATATGAACAGAAATCTGATGATGTCCATTGATATTGTTCCCGTTCCGACTGATGAAGCAGTAAAGGAAGCAGAGAACCGTCTGCTTGGGGTGGAAACCAATATTACAAACTGGCAGCGTAGGCAGAATGCCAATAATAACTTCTCTGCAACTGTTCCGTATGATATGGAGCAGCAGAAGAAAGAAATGAAAGAGTTCCTCGATGACCTTACGACCCGTGACCAGAGAATGATGTTCGCTGTTATCACGATGGTTATTACAGCAGACAGTAAGGAACAGCTTGAGAATGATACGGAAGCATTGCTTACCACGGCAAGAAAACATCTTTGCCAGTTTGCAACACTGAGATTTCAGCAAGTAGATGGACTCAACACGGTAATGCCGTTTGGAACAAGAAAGATTGATGCGTTCAGAACACTTACAACAGAGAGCCTTTCGGTATTTATCCCATTCAGGGTGCAGGATATTTTCCACGAGAACGGTATCTATTACGGTCAGAATGTTATCAGCAAAAATATGATTATCGCAGACCGTAAGCAACTTTTGAATGGTAACTCCTTTATTCTCGGTGTATCTGGTGGCGGTAAGTCATTTGCGGCAAAGGGAGAAATCATCAATCAGGTGCTTTCTTCAGATGCGGATATTATCATCATCGACCCTGAACGAGAGTATTCACAGCTTGTCAATGCGATGGGCGGAGAAGTAATCAATATTTCTGCTACTTCCGACAATCACATCAATGCAATGGATATGAATAAGGATTACGGCGACGGTGCAAACCCTGTCATTTTGAAATCCGAGTTTATTATGTCCCTTTGTGAACAGCTTATCGGAGGAACAAATCTCGGAGCGAAGCAGAAGTCTATCATTGACCGTTGCACGGCAAGCGTGTATCGCAGTTATCAGCAGAATGACTATCAGGGACATATACCGACCTTGCAGGATTTCAGGGCAGAACTTTTGCAGCAGGACGAACCGGAAGCAAAGGAACTGGCACTTGCCATTGAACTTTTCACACACGGTTCTCTGAATACCTTTGCAAAGCAGACGAATGTGGATACCAATAATCGCCTTATCTGCTATGACATTCTTGATTTGGGTAAACAGCTTATGCCGATTGGTATGCTTGTTGTCCTTGACTCTATCCTGAACCGTATCACACAGAACCGTGCAAAGGGTAAGAACACCTTTATCTTCATTGATGAGATTTATCTTCTGTTCCAGCACGAATACTCTGCAAACTTCCTCTTTACCTTGTGGAAGCGTGTGAGAAAATACGGTGCATACGCAAGTGGAATCACTCAGAATGTCGATGACCTTTTGCAGAGCCACACAGCGAGAACAATGCTTGCAAACTCAGAGTTCATCATTATGCTGAATCAGGCTTCCACAGACAGGCTTGAGCTTGCAAAACTTCTGAATATTTCTGACCTCCAGATGTCCTATATCACGAATGTGGAAGCAGGACACGGACTTATCAAGGTGGGAAGTTCGCTTGTACCGTTTGCAAACAAATTCCCTAAGAACACGAAACTTTATAAACTGATGACAACCAAACCAGGCGAAGCATAAGGAGGGATTTACAATGTCTAAGATTCAATTTCGCAATGCTGCACACAGAGATTTTGTATTGGAAAATCTGGATAAGTGCAAAGTCAACGACTGCTATCACAGAGCATTTTTCTATGTGATGGGTATTTCAGAAGAAACAAGAATGAACATCGGAAAGATGTTTGATTTTAAGAGGGATTGCATCATACCGGAAGGTATGCACGGCGGTTGGCAGACAAGTGGCACAGTCAAGGTCTGCCACCTTGCCTTTAATCTCTGGAATGGATTTACGGAAGAAGGCAGGGAAAATCTCTATACACCGGAGGAACTGTTCTGTTGCGGATATGCTCCATATTTTATGGAGGGTATCAAGTTGAGGTATCCGGAGTATTGCAGAGATTTGACTCCACCTAAGAGAAATGATATGGAAAGGTAAGAGAAAATGAGCAGAAAAATCTATATTATTATTGCGATGGTGTTTACGGTAGTGTTGTCTGTAAGCACCTTCTTTATTATCCGTAATCACATTGACTCTGCCAAGCAGAATGAAGTCTATGATAACCTTGCGGAGATTGTGGAGGACGAGCCGCCAAAGGAAAATGAGGGCGTGACGTTTTCGGAAGATAAGGACTATCTTGCGGAATATCTTGAACTCTATCGGCAGAATGAGGATATGGTGGGTTGGATAAAGGTTGAGGATACCAATATCAACTATCCGGTCGTGCAGTCTGTAAATGAGCCGAACTTCTACCTGAAGCACAAGTTTGATAAGACCTATTCCGCTTATGGCTGTCCATATGTGCAGGAAAATTGTGATGTGCAGAAACCTTCAGACAACATCATTATATACGGACACCATATGAATGACGGCTCGATGTTTACGGGACTGATGAAGTACAGAAACAAGAGCTTTTGGGAAGGTCATAAGACGATTACCTTTGATACACTGACGGACAGACACCAGTATGAAGTGATTGCAGTCTTTAAGACAGTCGTTTATACAGACAGCTCCGATAGCTTTAAGTATTATGAGTTTACGGACGCAGAAAATGCGGCAGAGTTTGATGCGTATGTTGCTAAGTGCAAGGAACTTTCTTTGTATGATACCGGAGTATCGGCAGAATATGGCGACAAGCTGATTTCTCTTTCTACTTGTGAATATTCAAGAAACAATGGCAGGCTTGTTGTTGTCGCTAAGAGAGTGGATTAAACCCCACTCTCTATTATTTTTCGAGAAAGGAGGAAACCGATGGCTGATATAAAAACAAGAGATACAAGCAAAGGTACAATCAAGACCATAAATAAGGCAGCAGTTGCCACGGAGCGAATGAAGAAAGCCTATGTGATGACGAAAGATAAGGCAGAACATTCCACCAATGCTTCGGAAAATTCCGCAGAGGAATATGCTTCCGATAAAATCGAAGCGGCAACGGATAGGGCTGTTCACGAAACTGCATACCGTGCGGATAAAGTCGGCAGATGGGGTGTGCGTGAAACAAGGCAGAATTATCAGAAAGCCAAAACGGGAATTGAGAATTTCAAGACCAAGCGTGCAGAGAAACAGCTTCAGAAACAATCGGTCAATCCTGTCGGAAAACAGAGCATCCGAACTCTGGAGCGTACGGAGAAAACAATTAAACAGTCTGCAAGGTCGGCAGGAAATACGACAGTCAAGACCGTATCGAAAGGTGCAACCAATACTGTTCAGAGGTCGGTCAAGACCGCAGAACAAACGGCAAAGACTTCTATTAAGACCACCAAAGAAGCTGCCATTATAGCACAGAAAACAGCAAAAACAACAGCCAAAGCAACACAGAAAGCGGCTCAGACGGCAAAGAAAGCGGCGAAAGCCACAGCAGATACCGTTAAAGCCACAGCGAAAGCTACTGTTGCGACAGTCAAAGCGATTATTGCAGGGACAAAAGCACTTGTAGCAGCAATCGCCGCAGGCGGTTGGATAGCGGTTCTGATTATTATGATTGTCGTGCTGTTTGGTGCTGCCGTAGCAATGTTTGGAGGAGGAAGTGACAGTAATTCCTATACTCCGGTAAGTGCAGAGGTAGAAGCCTATGAACCCATCATACAGAAGTATGCCAAAGAGTACGGCATTCCTGAGTATGTAGAACTTATCAAGGCGGTTATGATGCAGGAAAGCGGCGGCAGAGGACTTGACCCTATGCAGGCAGCAGAGGGAAGTTTCAATACAAGGTATCCGCACGAACCTAATGGAATTAAAGACCCTGAATATTCTATCCAGTGTGGAGTTCAGGAATTGAAAGCGGCTCTTACTTCGGCAGAAGTGGAAAGTCCGATAGATATGGAGCATATCAAACTTGCCTTGCAAGGCTACAACTTCGGTAATGGGTATATTTCTTGGGCAAAAACGAATTACGGCGGTTATTCTTATGCCAATGCAGTGGAGTTTTCCACTCAGCAGGCACAAAGGCTTGGTTGGGACAGTTATGGAGATACCCAATATCCGGCTCACGTTCTGAGATACTATCCGTATGGGCGAGCCTTTACTGCCGGAGGTAATCAGGCGATTGTTGAGGTTGCCTTGACACAGTTAGGCAATCAGGGCGGACAACCTTACTGGAGCTGGTACGGCTTTAATAGTCGAGTGGAATGGTGTGCCTGCTTCGTATCTTGGTGTGCTGACCAATGCGGGTATATTGAAAGCGGACTTGTTCCGAAATTTGCAGGTTGCGTGGATGGTGCAAACTGGTTTAAGTCAAATGGAAAATGGCAAGACCGCACTTATGAACCAAAGGTAGGAGATATTATCTTCTTTGATTGGGAAGGTGACGGTACAACAGACCACGTTGGTATCGTAGAGAAGTGTGAGAATGGCACAGTTTATACCGTAGAGGGCAACTCAGGCGACGCCTGCAAGCAAAGACAGTACGCAGTCGGAAGCAGCAATATCTATGGATACGGTATTCCGGCATATTAAAAATTCCAGACGGTGTCTGGAAAATTGAAAAGATGGCTGCTCAGTTGAGTAGCCATCGGGTACATTATGAGAAATCAGTTGTTTCTCTGTTATTCAGGAAAATATGGTGTGTGTGATAAGTGAAGCTAAAAAGCATATCGGCATTTTCTTTACTGCCGTCTAAAAAGGAAATATCATCGGCAAGGATAAAAAGAATTGCTAACAGCTTCTTGATATATCCAGTGTAGCAGGCATAATCTACATAGATGTTGGCGATATATCCCTCGGCAAATTCTATCAGGTCAGCGTCAATTTCAAAGCTATTGGATAGTTCGTAAACGGTTTTGATAAATTTATCCTTGTCAGCAATTCGCTCTTTACTTGGAACACTTCTGCGGTTCTTCTGTATAAATTTTAAAAAATCATCAGCTTCCGTAAAGTCAGGAGTGATTGTGTTGCCAGTTCCCAAATCTGTTTTGTAATCCTCAAATTTCTCTTTTTCAAACCGATTACTGAATATTATCTTTTGTTCGTCCATTCCTTTTACCCCTAAGTTTATTCTATGGAGATTGTTTAACTTGGCTCTTGGGTTGTGATTTGTCTTTCGCCATTAACAATCGTGAATTACTACTTTTATAGTATAACATAAAAATAGTTGGGAATCATCACTAATAGTTGGTTTGACTTCCTTTGGGTGCGTGTGATTTGAAATCGACTTAACCTATACTATTAGTTATGGAAACACACTAAGGGAGGTGATGTGATGAAGCTCGATACAATCGGCAAGAATATAAGAAAGTTCCGACTTGCGAGGAAATTACGCCAAGAAGATTTGGCTGAGAAAACAGATTTGACAACAAATTATATTGGTATGGTTGAGCGTGGAGAGAAAATTCCGTCACTCGAAACTTTCATAAAGATAGTAAATGCTTTAGGTGTATCATCGGATATGGTTCTTACAGATGTTCTGGAAACGGGATATACAGTCAAGAACTCAATGCTGAATGAGAAGCTTGAAAAACTTGTTCCTGAAGATAGAAACAGAATTTATGAAGTCATAGATACACTTGTGAAGCAGTCAAAGCAAATACTTCCATAAAACACAGAAGTTCGTCCTAATCGACGAGCTTTCTTTTTTTATCATTAAACATAAAATAAATTTCTAATTATCTTTTCATAAGTTCTTATAACACCGATATATCCCTATTTTACAGGCTTTATCGGTGTTTTCTTTTTGGCAGATACTTCTTATAACCACTCATAAATCTGCATATCTTGTCTTTTTATCGTAGTAAATTTCGTAGTAAATTACTAGGCTATCAGACTTCGCATTTCCATGTTTGCTCCTGTCTGTGAAGCATGGGCGTACAGGTTCAGCGTTATCATTATGCTGGAATGTCCCATAATGTATTGCAGGTTCTTTGGGTTCATGTTTTTCTGTGCTAATCGTGTACAAAACGTATGTCTTAATATATGCGGGGTTATCTTCGGTAAGGGTTCATCATGGTACTTATTGTATTTCTTTACTATATTTCTCAATGTAGAAGTATAGTAACAAGCTGTCATAGGCATACCTTTCTGATTAAGAAACAGGAAATTGCGGTAACCGTCAATTACAATCCCTTTTCCAGTTTTTTTGCGTTTCAACACTCTTTGAAATGCTTTTCCTGCTTCTTCGCTCATAGGAACTTTTCGTATGCCACACTTTGTTTTTGGCGTTTCTATATAATATCCCTCTTGATTGCGTAATAACTGGTGGTTGATATTGAGTGTATGATTTTCAAAATCTAAGTCCTGTACAGTAAGTCCACACAATTCAGATATTCGTAAGCCTGTTTTTAACAGTATCAGCACATCATCATAATATTTCTGATACACCGTATCATACTGGAGAAAGGACAGCAGTTTTTCTTCCTGTTCCTCACTCAATGCCTGTCTGCTTTCGCTGTCATCATCAATAACCTCGCTTAACTGAAAATCAAAAGGGTTCTTCCTTACATAATCGTCCTCGATTGCCATATAGAAAGAAGCCTTTAAGGAACGCTTATAGTTACTAATGGTTTTGAAGCCGTAGCCCTTTTCTTTCATTCTGACCGCCCATTCTTTTGCGTCTGACGGTTTAATGCTGTCTATGCTTCGTGAACCCAGCTTGTCCTGTTTCAATGCGTCCATGAGATATTTTCGCCCTGCTAGTGTATTCTTCTTGACATTGATTCTCTGTGCCGTCTTTTTGGCATATAGTTCACACAATGTCATTTTCTTTCCTTTGGTGTCTATTCCGTCCTCTAAATCACGCTGTATCTCCCGTTCCTTTTCCCTAAGAGATAAATCATCACGCTTTCCTTTCGGTACTCTGTCCGTAGCCACCAGTTTCCATGAATACACAACCTTTGTTTCGCCTGCACGATTAACATATTTATACATATATCTGCCGTCTGCCCTTTGGCTCTCTCCAGTCCTTAAAATGCGACCTTTGTTATCCCGTCTTTTTTCTGACATCTTTCAAAACTCCTTTCAAAACTGAAAGAGCCTTGTTACGACATATAAGTATCATATCATGCACAAAGCTCTTTTGCATTAGATTTCTTCCAATTTATCAATCATATGTTCAAATTTCTTTTTCTTAATCAGCATACGGTTTCCGTTCATCACAACACACTCGTCTTTATATTCACTTGCAATACGGCGGAGTTTGTTCTCTCCGATACGGAAATAACTGGACGCTTCCTCAATCGTCATAAGGTAGCGTTCCCATAATGGTGTATTTAAATCATACATAAAACTGCACCTCCTTTCTTTTTTGATTTTTAAACAGTCTGACGGCTTTTATCATAGCCCACAGGAGTTCCACCTCTGCATAGTTCTTATGTAGCCGTACCCATTGCGTGCGACGCTCTGAACGCTCAAGCTGTGGCTGTACGGGAGTATCATTATCAGACAGGACAGGTCATGGCGATAAAAGAGGATAAATCTTTTACATGGACGCTGACAGTTTCCGCTCGCTTTAAAGGGAAAAGGTCATGGCGTATCAGCTCCAACGGCTCGCTGTCTGTCTAATGTATCAGACTGCTTTATTCAGTTGTCAAAGAACACGAAAGAAGAAAATCATCTCTCCTATATACCGCGTTGGAAAAGAGAGGAAATGTAACCAAAATTCAAACATTTTTTCTTTTTTCACTACTATCTGTATAGCAAACGTCCATTTGTTAAGCTGGTGATGAAAAAAGATTATTTTTCTTTTCACACCCTAACTACCCAAACCATACTGTTACTGCCAACAATAGAATGAAATATTTTCTTCACTCCATATCAGGACAGAATAGCGTTATTTGTATCACATTTCTTAAACTTTTTTCTTTCTACGCCATATAGGGAACGGAAACCTTAAATTGTTAAGTTGAGGATAAAATAATTTTCTCTTTCCGCATCAACACTCAACAGCTAATGCCTGTTTGAATACAAATCAAGAAATAAAGTGTGATTTCCTCTTTCTGCATAATACTGTCCGCTTAACTCGATTTTCCGACATTTTTTTCAAAACTTTTTTCGTCTTTCACTTCATATAGGGACAGCAAGCCAAAATTTAATGACCTATTTTCAAAAAAAGTTTAGATTTCCTCAACTTCACTCCATATAAGGAATAGAAACCTTGTTTTGTTGCAGATTTTTCAAAATAATTTCAATTTCTTTTTAATCTTCGTGTCTGTACACCGAGTAAAAATTTTATGACCCCATTTCAAAAATAGTTAGATTTCCTTTTCTCGCACCATATCTGTACGCAAGTAGCTGTTTTGTTGCAGATTTCTGTAAAAAATTTGTTTTTCTTCTTTTAATAAACATAGGGAATGAAAAAAGCTCTTTGTTGACTAAATCTGAAAATTTCCATTGCATTAAAAAATACCGTTATTCTTTCTTTTAAATAACGGTATCTCTATTTATAACTCATTAAAACAGATTAAACTAAATGGCTAAAAAACAAAAAGTAGGAGGAAGTATGTGTCACAACTTTGTTTTGGTTTATCTTTCAAACATATCATTCTATGTTTATTCCCGCACGACAAATATTCCGTTTTCTGATGTATCCCACATAAAGTTTTCCCTGTTTACAGTTTGTTCAGTCGCAATTTCAATTTTGGATAGTCCTATATCTGAGGGAACATCATCAGCTTTATAGACCATATAAAAATTCAAATAATATTCATTTTTAGAAGTTGATATATGATACATTCCGTCTAATTCAATTCGTTTATTTCCATTATTATTTTCACTAGATGATGCACAATCACCAGAATATTCTTGTATATCTCCATCAATAAATTCGAAGAAAGAAGAAATTTGTTTATTTATATCCTCTATGTCTTTTTTACTGTTTTGTGAAAACAATTTTTCAAATTCTTTTACATTGCCTTCATTGTATAAATCTATAATTTGTTTCATCATATTATCTGATATTTCTTGTTCCGATTTAAACCAATTAGACATATACTCATTTCTATTTGAGCCAACATTCGTACACCCACAGAAACTTAACATCAATATCATACAAAAAATAAATATTATTTGTTTCATATTATTTATACCTCATTTAATACTTAAATATTTTATATCTATATAACCTATATTTACATTGTAGCATTTAGCTTTAAACTTGTCTTTAACTTTCTCCATAAAATAAATTATTGCTTTTCTAAAACATCGTCATTCTCTTGTGGAATAGCGGTATCTATTCGTTCTTCTATGGTTGATTTTTCTAATTGTAATAAGTGTTTATGCTTGTCTTTAAGTTCTGCCTGTTCAATCATATCTTTTAGTATCGTTGTATGATTTTCTCTGTCTAATGCCTGTACCATTTTTATGGTTGGTGCAACCTGTCTTTGTAACCAATGCAACGCTTTTTGTAAAGTATAAGGTTCTGGCTTTGTAGTTAAGCGTATCGGTTCTCTGTTTTCCCCTACAAACCATGCCCAATCATCATTTGTTTTCCATTGATTTTTTGGCTTGTCGTCCTCTCTGTCAACAAAGCGGACATAATGATTGATGATAGAAAAAGCAGTGCGTTCAGCGTCCCGATAAGTCAGTAAATCTACAACCGCATAATAGGCTCGTTCATTCTTCATGCGTATTTCAAAGCGGTTCTTAATCTCCGTATCTTCAACTTCTATGCTATTCTTGACATACTGCTCATAATTTTTCTGATAAGCACACATATATAATTCACTGCTTGTTGAACCGAGATATAAGGTTTCTCCTGTATTCTTTGGTAAATCGCTACCACATTTTTCCGTACCGCTGTAATCTTTCTGCATACGAAAGTAGGAGATACATTCGCCAGCCTTGTATTTTTCCTTTAACTTTGGAATATCCAATATTCCTGCTTTATCATTGATTGCCAAGTCAAGCCGTTTCATCTTACCACCTGCCGTTAAACAATCAAGCATGAAGTCATACCATGAGCGTTCCTGTGCCAATAGATAACTTTCCATTTGACGACAGCCTCTGCCTTTCAGTTCCAATAAAACACCTAAATGCTCTTGCATGGAACACATGACATTGATGTCGCCTAAAACATATTTGCTTTCATATCCGTATTTTCCATAATCTTCATAAAGCATATAATCGGGTTTTAGTTGTAATACATCACGGATAATCGCCAATGCGTCCGTAGTAGGAAAGCGAACACGGAAGTAATCAATCAACAGGAATAGTGGTTCTTGTGGATTGAAACGCTCAATCTGTTTTTCTATGACTCCTTTTAATTCGTCATTCAATGGCTGTTTCCCTTTTTCAATGCGGTTGTAATATTCACGGCTGATACCACAAGCAACAGCAAGCCTTGTTTGTGTTACTCCGTATTCCTCACGCTTTTGTCTTAATTCTTCAATAAAGTTTTTATCATTCATTCTTTAATTCCTCCAATCAAAAAAGGCAACTACCATTTACTGATAATTGCCTATCATTAAAAATCCGTATAGAAAAAGCAGTCAATCCTAAGACTAACTGCTCTGATTGCTATGAAGTGCTTGTATTTTCTTTACCACTTCTTGCCTATAATTTTCAATATCCAAAACTCTTTTTTTACCTGCTGTTAAATACATAATCGGTAAATCAATTTTTTCAAAATCATTCAACAATAATAACGGTTCTTCAAAAATGCAAAACGGTTGTCCTATTTGACAACTAGTGCTTTCTTGATAAATTCTAAAATCCTCAAATAAAAATTCATTTTGAGGAAGTGTAATATTTTTAACTTCTTCTCTATACAAGTATCTTGCAAAGTTATACAATCCAAATGCAAAAAAGGAAATTTTTCTTGTAAATGGATTTTCTCCATAATCTTTTGATTTTCTATGTGCTTTACAGAGATTAGCCAATTCCAATGAGAATTTTTCCCAATTTTTTTCTATTAGTGCAAGGAAACCGTTTATCACAGCTTTTTCTTCTGCTGTATGTTTATTTTGAAGAAATTCTTTACTTTCATCAATCACATATTGTTTCCACATAGGTTCTTGATAATACAGATACATCACTAAATTTGTGATACTGCATGCAGACTTTAACCCATTCTTACTAAGTCCGTTTTCTTTTGGAAATATTTTTTCAATGTCACGAAAGCGGTTTGCACAGAATATATGTGGTAAAATATTCCAAGCGTGAATGGAATGGTCGCAACCGCTGTTTGTTATTGTGAGTTGTCCCCATGTTACTGCCGAATTGAACGCATTATTTAAATAGCTCATATCCTTTTCTTGTAATGCTAAGTAACTTCCTAAATAAACAATCTTTTTTCCGAAATTTTCATGCAATAATTTCAGCCATATAATAATCTGTTCTTCTGGCTTTTTACTTTGACAGTATTTCGTATACTTCTTTAATCGCTCATCAATATATGCGTTCATGTTGGCATATCCAAACATTTTATCCACATTTTGTAAATATAGTTTGATAAGTTCCTTTTTTTCCATAGAGTACCTCGTTTCACTTATAAAATTTTGCTATTTGCTACATAAATGCTTTCAATCCCATTAGAATAAGTATAATAGCAATATATACACCCCACTTATCCCAATTATAAGTGTCATAATAAAATTGAAAACAATACAAACTTTCTTCTGATTTAAAGAAAAATGTTCAAATTTTTCAAGGTTGTATTGACGAATATAACTTTTAGTAATTATGGAATAAATTGAATAACCAATAGCAATGATACTTGAAATAATAGCAATAATATCAGTCATTTTACAATCCATATCTTCCCTCCTAAAAAGTTTGCATATCATTACCACAAAAATTAAAATATTATAATGTTTAAATTTATTGTTTTTCTTTTGTGAAATAGATACTTTTTATATCACATCTTATAAAATGCGGTTTTGCCTTGTAAATACAGCGTTTTCCGCCTGTTAGTGTATAGTGTCTTTTGTTTTTTGTGCCCCCCTTGTTAGATAACGGGGGCTTAATCTTCGCTCGCCACAGGCTCGCTCACAGACGAAGTAAACCAGCCACTTGCAAGACATGGCAGAAAAATCTGAAAGATTTTCCTGCCACCGTGTCTGGATCACTCCGTCTGCCTAACTAATAATATAGTATTATGTAAAAATGTCATTTTATTTAGGTACATCTACCGAATAGCTTAAACAGTCACCTCTTTTGTTACTTTGTAAGTCATTGTAATACCATAGATACATGACTCTGTCATATACATTGATTTCAATTACACCGTCCGGTTTTTGTCCTTCTACTTCCAATGAATAGATTTCTTTATCATGTGCATAGCCGTAAACAAAACGCTTGCTTGGATAATCGGGGTTTAAGTCTTGTTGGAAATCACTTAATTTCAAAGAAGAGTGAATAAGCTCTGTAATATCATCTAACAAAATTCTATCTCGTTTCGTTGTAACCGGTGTAGCATTTATAAATGCGTATTGTGTATGCCCATTCTGTATCTGCTTTTTACAACGAGCCATTACTAAGCCTTGAATATCATCGTTATCATTTCCAGCCCGATAGAAAATCGTATCATATTTTTTGCCTTGCCATATATGCAAGGTTTCATCAACATGATTAAGAAAATCAGCAGGAACCGAAAGTTCCTCATTTTCAGCATTCAAAGTGGAAAGTTGAATAGCTTCTTCAATCGTGTCATAATATACAAGCTTGGCATTATTTTTATCATAATCATTTATCGTAAATTCCACGTATTCATTATCTTTATTTTCTTCTTCCGGAACATAAGTATAACGACCATTTTCAATATGGTCATCATATTCAACATCAACAAATAACCCAATCCCTATCAGAGCTACAAAAATCAAAGAAATCGCTCCAATTATGATTAACATTATTTTCAAAAATTTTTTCATGGCATACACTTCCTTAATCACTTCAAGTTTATCTATTATTATTTATCATATTATATCATTAGAAAATTGAGTAGTCATCACTTTTCTAGTATCTGTCAGAATATTTTTTATTCCATAAATTATCAAGAGTGTAAACATTGCTACGCAACAAGCTCTTGACAATTCATGTCCTAAAAAATGATTAATAATCAAGCAGAAAAAGAATAGTTATACTGTATTACAGCAACAAAAAAGACATCTCATATTCTGTATGAAATGCCAATTTTGCCTTTATTTATGCTGTTTTCTCTGTCGTATCAAGGTTCTTTCATTCGTAGTAAATTAGTGGTAAAATTCTTTTATTTTTTGTTTCATATTGCTTAAAATCCCTGTGTTTATGCGGATAATTCGATTTTTACTCTTTTTCAGTATAAAAAATTTCTGCTATCGACAAATTTTTCGGGACTTCGACAGAGAGAATATGCTATAACAACAACTATCAGTGATAGACACATACTAATAGACATAGGAGGAAGTAGAAGTGAACGACATTTTCAGAAAAATAGCGAAAGAAAATGGAACAACCGAAAAAGCAGTAAAAGAGGAAATGCAGTTTGCCATTCGGGAAGCAATGAAAAGTGATGAACCGGAAGCAATCGCTTTTTGGAAAGCAGTTGCACCGGACGGAAAAGAGCCGCCGATAGAAAAGGTCATAGCAATGATTGCATTGAATGTTAATAATAGAATGTATAATTGAGGTGCTTCGGCATCTCTTTTTTATTATTCTTTAAAAGAGTCGTATTAGGTGTTTGTAAAAAGCGACACCTTAGTGTCTGAAAGGTTACATTTCTGTTCGAAATCTTGAAATGCCTGAAAATTTAATATATAATGTTAAATGGTTAACTGTAACGAAGAAGAATTATAAGATGAAGAGGTGTTACTGATGAAGATATGCTATAACAAACTTCAAAAACTTATGATTGACAATCAAATGAAAAGACAGGATTTAATGCGTGCAGCCGAAATTACATCATACGCTGCAACGAAGATAAATAAGAATGAGCCAGTATCTCTTGAAGTACTGATGAGGATATGTCAGGTGTTTCATTGTGACATCGGAGATATATGCGAAGTTATTTTAGACGAAGATTAAAACACGGAGGTAATTATAGATGGCAAGGGCTGCTAAACCAAAGAAAGAAATATCAATGGAAGAAGCACTTTGGAAAAGTGCTGATAAACTGAGAGGTTCTGTTGAGCCTGCGGAGTATAAGCACGTTGTTCTGAGTTTATTCTTCCTTAAATTTGCCAGTGACAAGTTTGAGGAATGCCGTAATAAGATTATTGCTACACACGGCGAAAAGTATGCGGATATGAAGCCGTTTTATACTCAGGAAAATGTATTCTATCTTCCTGAAGAAAGCCGTTGGAAGTACATTATTGAAAATGCAAAGCAGGATGATATTGCCCTGAAGATAGATACAGCACTTTATACGATTGAGAAGAACAACCCGGCACTGAAAGGTGCTTTGCCGGATAACTATTACTCCCGCTTACATATTGATACGGCAAAGTTGGCTTCTTTGCTTGATGAAATCAATCGTATCAACACTGATGATAAAGAGAACGACATTATAGGTCGTGTATATGAGTATTTTCTTAGTAAGTTCGCTCTTGCAGAAGGAAAAGGTAAAGGAGAGTTCTACACACCAAAGTGTATTGTAAACCTGATTGCCGAAATGCTTGAGCCTTACGATGGAATACTTTATGACCCTTGTTGCGGTTCGGGCGGTATGTTTGTGCAGTCCATCAAGTTCGTAGAAGCACATAGCGGTAATAAAAAGAAAGTGTCTATTTACGGTCAGGAATATACAAATACCACTTTCAAACTGGCAAAAATGAATTTGGCTATCCGTGGTATTTCTGCAAATCTTGGAGAGATGGCAGCCAATACATTTACCAACGACCAGCACAAAGACCTTAAAGCAGATTTCATTATGGCAAACCCACCTTTCAATCAGAAGCAGTGGAGAGCCGAAAATGAGCTTGTAGACGACCCTCGTTGGAACGGATATGAAGTTCCGCCAACAAGCAACGCAAACTATGGTTGGATACTGAATATTGTTTCCAAACTCTCTCAAAACGGTGTGGCAGGTTTCCTGCTTGCCAATGGTGCATTATCTGATGATGGTACAGAGTTGAAAATCAGACAGCAGCTTATAGAAAATCACTTGGTAGAAGCGATTATTATTCTTCCGAGAAACCTTTTCTATACCACTGACATCAGCGTTACCCTTTGGGTACTCAATAAGAATAAAAAGGCTCGTGTTGTGGAACAGAACGGAAAGCTCAAACGCTATCGTGACCGAGAAGATGAAATACTCTTTATGGATTTACGACAGATGGGCAGTCCTTATGAGAAGAAGTACATTGAATTGACAGAGGAAGATAGAGCCAAAGTTACAAGTGTATATCATAACTGGCAGCAGGAAGGCTATGAGGAAACTTATGAGAATGTGCCGGAGTTTTGCTATTCTGCTTCTTTTGATGAAGTAAAGGAAAAAGGATTTACTCTTGTACCGAGCAGATATATTGAGTTTGTCAACCGTGATGAGAACATCGACTTTGACACAAAAATGAAGTCATTGCAGGGAGAACTCAAAGAACTTCTTGTTCAAGAGGAAAAATCCAAATCAGATTTGCTTGCTGTATTTAAGGAGTTGGGATATGAAATCGAATTATGATATTTTAGGAAACCATATCCGGCTGATTGATACTCGGAACAGAGAAAGCATAACAGACAGAGTTTTGGGAATTAACATAGACAAGTTCTTTATGCCGTCGGTTGCAAATGTCATTGGTACGGATTTGAGTAAATATAAACTGATAACAAAAGGAAAGTTTGCGTGTAATCCAATGCACGTCGGTCGTGATGAGCGTTTGCCTGTCGCTTTGTATGATGAAGATACACCTGCACTTGTATCTCCGGCATATTTTATGTTTGAAGTGATTGACGATTCACTTCTCAACGAAGATTATTTGATGATGTGGTTTCGCAGACCGGAATTTGACCGTATTTGTTGGTTACATACTGACGGAAGTGTTCGTGGTGGGATTACTTGGGACGATATTTGCAGACTGGAATTGCCTATCCCACCTATTGAAAAACAGCTTGAAATAGTGAACAGTTATAAGGCAATTACGGAGAGAATTGCTTTAAAGCAGAAGATAAATGATAATTTAGAAGCAACTTTATCTGCTTTATATAAAGAGTTTTTTACTATAACATCTTCTGACGAATTACCTTTTGGTTGGAGAGTTGCACCTTTTTCAGATATTGCAGCCATAACAATGGGACAGTCACCCCAAGGCGATGATTGTAATAATAACGGAGTAGGAGAACCTTTGTTAAACGGACCAACAGAGTTTGGCTTTTATTCGCCATCTCCCATGCAATGGACAACAAATGGTAAAAAACATTGTGTTGAGGGCGATTTATTGTTTTGTGTTCGTGGCTCAACAACCGGACGTATGAATTGGGCTAATCAATCATATGCTATTGGGCGAGGATTAGCAGCAATTCATCATAAAAGCGATTGCACCTTAAATTGGTTTGTAAAGGCTATGATAGATAACAGCCTTCAAGAAATTCTTTCAGCTGCAACAGGTTCTACATTTCCAAATGTAGGTAAAGATTTGTTAAACGGCTTTCAGGTTATAATTCCTGATGACAATTCTTTACGAGAATTTGGTGTAAAAGGTCATTCTATTTTCAGTATGATAAGCAACAATGCTAAAGAAATAGATGTACTTGTAGGTTTACAAAGAACCTTATTGTCTAAATTGACGATTTAAGCCGCTAAATTATCATTTACAATAGAACTCCCATCAGTGGCGGGAGTTAAAACAAGGGACTGCCACTGGTAGTCGTTCTCTTAAAAATACAAAAGGAGAATTGACTATGAAACAGAACCTAATCACAGATGTTATTCAAGGAATGTTACCGTATTTGAATAATGCACAGATGGAACACTTGCAAGAGGTATTACAGCATACGCTCTTTGAGTATGAGGTAACAAAGAAAGAAGTGAACAAGGAAATTTCAGAGCAGAATTTGGTAGAGTCTTTCTTATCGGCAAAGCGTATTGAAGGATGCTCTGAGAAAACCTTAAATTACTACAATGCCACAATACAAGCAATGTTTGATGGTATTGGAAAGGAAATTAAATATATAACGACGGACGATATTCGCTGTTATTTGACAGAATATCAAGCTACAAGAAAATCAAGTAAAGTTACGATAGACAATATAAGGCGAATACTTTCAAGTTTCTTTTCTTGGCTTGAGGATGAGGATTATATTTTGAAAAGTCCGGTTAGACGAATACATAAGGTCAAGACCGGAACGAATATCAAAGAAACTTACTCAGATGAAGCTCTTGAGTTGATGAGAGATAGCTGCACAGAACTTCGGGACTTGGCAATGATTGATATGCTTGCTTCAACGGGTATGCGTGTAGGGGAAATGGTACTGCTGAACCGTGAAGATATAGATTTTAATGAAAGAGAATGTGTTGTTTTTGGTAAAGGCGATAAGGAACGAATAGTTTATTTTGACGCAAGGACAAAAATACATTTGCAAAACTATCTGCAAAGCAGAAAGGACAGTAATCCGGCACTTTTTGTGTCTCTGCAAGCACCACATAATCGAATGAAAATCGGTGGCATAGAGGTTCGATTGCGACAACTCGGAAAATGTTTGGGACTGAATAAGGTACATCCACATAAGTTTAGGCGTACTCTTGCGACAATGGCAATAGATAAAGGAATGCCCATTGAGCAGCTTCAGCAACTCTTAGGGCATAGAAGAATAGATACGACATTGCAGTATGCAATGGTTAAGCAGAGCAATGTGAAAATTGCTCATAGAAAATATATAGGATAAGGCGGAAAAATATGTATAAAACCATTGAGGAACTTGTAACAAAGGTAGATGAAAGAAATAGTGATGGCACAATTTCAGAACTGATAGGTGTAAGTATTGATAAATGTTTCATTAAATCTGTTGCGAATACAAATGGAACAGACCTTTCAAAGTATAAGATTATCCGTAGAAATGACTTTGCGGTAAGTTTAATGCAGGTCAGTCGTGACGGGAAAATACCGATTGCAAGATTAGAGGAATATGAAGAAGCAATAATGTCACCTGCATATCCTATTTTTAGAGTAAAAGATAAGAATATTATTTTGCCGGAGTATTTGGAAATGTGGTTCAAAAGACCAGAATTTGATAGAGAAGCTGCTTTTATTGCAGTTGGCGGTGTGCGTGGTAGTATGCCGTGGGAAGAATTTGCAAAAATGAAATTGCCAGTACCGCCTATCGAAAAACAGCAAAAGATTGTGAATGCATATAAGATTGTTACAGACAGAATTGCATTGAAGCAGAGGATAAATGATAATTTAGCGGCTTAATTCTGCAAGCAAAATAGCTTGAAGCTCATACAGATGTGAAATTTCATCCGTATTCAGTTCAATTTGAGTTCTCACTACCATACTTTGTTTCGTGTATTCATTCAAAAGGCGGCTATCAGGTATCTTAATTTGAAGATTTGATAAAGCCACAATGGTTAAAGCAGTTTGAGTTGAGCCAATACAAATACCATCAAGCATTTGCTTGAAAATCTTTGTTTGCATAAAGTCGTAAACATAGTAGTTTAGATTTTCCTTGAAATCTTTTAGCCAAATGATATTTCCATCTTTGAAATAGAATTCCTCATCTCGAACAAGGTAACTGTTACCGATTGTTCCGACAGCGGTAATAAGAATATCGCCTTTCATCGGGATACCATATTTCTCCTTCAAAGAAGTAAAATGTTCTTTTTCAATATATAAAGGCTCTATAATTGGCTGTCCTGCTTGTTTCAAGGTTATTTCCTTACCTCTATAAAAAGGAACGCCCATATCAGAATAATCATCGGCAAATACACGCTTACTTGAAGCTAAAGAACAAACGGTATCTAATGAAACACTATCGTCATCATTTAGCTGCCCATACAACTCAGAGAATAAAGCGTCTAAGGTTGCCGCTAAATTATCATTTAACCGAAAGGAGATGGAACAGTTATGGATACATATAAATTTTATTATGATGAGTCAGAACACAGTAGAAAAATCAACTATAATACCGTAACTGCTCCAAATTATTACGATAATTTTGTTACGGTTGTAGTTGGTTGGGCGAAAGAAAAGGAAAGAGAAGTTTTCAAGAAATATGAGGACTTTGAAAATAAATATGCTGACCGTAAGGATAGAAACGGAGAATTAAAAAGTACAACCTTGAAGCAAAGGAAGTTTGAATGTGGATTTGCTTCGCTCGATAAAGCCAACACACAGTTTATAATGGACTTTTTATCTATTTTTGATGAAAGTACCAAGTTGTATTTTTCTGTTGCAAGTAAGATAGAATATTTAGTTTTGCAGCTTTTTATAGGTTATCAGAACAACTTCATTATAGATGCAGATGCGGTTAAGTATTCCATTACAAAGGCTCTTGTTGCATATCGTCCGCAGAATGTTATCAAAAGTATTTATGATAATCCGGAAGAATTTGTAGAGGAATTGAAAAGATTTTTTAGAGAACGAATTGAATGTAACCGTTCAAATATGAGTCTGAAAGAGCAGGAGAATGAAGCTTTTGAAAATATACTGTATATTTTGGACGATATTTCAGCTATTCCGGAACTGCAATGGGATTATCGTATGCCGTTTAGTGGTTTTACGAAATACTTGCAGGAAGAACAAATTAAGAATTATGCCTTAGTTTTAGATAAAGAGGGAGAACAGAACGAAGCCAGTAGAACAATGCAGGCTACGTGTGAAGTGGGACTGTCTAATGTAACAGAGGAAAATTCAAAAGACAGTTGCGGCTTGCGTATGGCTGATATGATGGCGGGTATCATTTCAAAGCTGCTAAAAGCCTTGTGTGATGAATTGCACTATCATTCCATTGCAGAGGGACCGGAGAAAAAACTGTTAGATACAAAATGGTTTCAGCTTAATGAAGCTCAACTGAACTTATATAAAAAGTTATACAAGATAATTTGTGAATGGGATAATGCTTGGTATAAGTCGTATGCGGGAATTTATTCTGATGACTTGGTATGTTTTATAGGACTGCTTGGCTATATGGCTCATTTTGAGAATACAGAACAGATTATCAACGAAAAGCTTGAAATGCAAAGCGAATACTTTAATGGATATGTTTGTCGGCAGTTATCCGATTATTTTAACCGCAGACAAAGTAAATTACCGATAGACTTTATTGATGAAAATGATAAGGATTATTTTCTAAATAACCGTGGAGCAAAAGTTTATTATGATATTACGAAGCAGCCTATTCTTCAAATTGCCGAAGGCAGTCAAACGGAAATGGTTTTATCTGTTGGAATGAATAAATCGGGCATTCCGTTGATTACGATTTCAAATGAGAACAATCCGGTTTGTTATCGCTTGCCGGAAGAATTGAGTGATTGGGCATATACGGCTATTGGAATGGCAAATATGGGAGAAAATTTATTCCCGTCACAAGTTGTATTTACTAAAGAGAAGAAAAGGTATTTTGCTGATATTTTATAAAACACAGAGCGTATAAAAGGAGTGAACGCAATGGCAAATTTTAATGAACACGCATTGGAAATGTCAATAATGGAGTTGTTCAAAGACGAGGGGTACACCTATGTCAGTGGCGACCAAATACACAGAGAAAGGACAGAGGTTCTGCTTACGAACGACCTAAAGCAATACCTCTATAATCGCTATGCGAAAGACGGTATCACACCGAGTGAGGTGGATAGTGTCATTCTAATGCTGCGTAATATTTCCGGTACGATTTATGAAGCAAACAAGGCTGTATTTAAGTTGCTCTGCGATGGTTTTATTCTTAATCGTGAGGATAGAACGCAGAAAGACCTCTACATTGAACTTATTGATTTCGACACTCCTGAAAACAATATTTTTAAAGTGGTTAATCAGTTTGAAATTGAAGGCGTAAATAATCAGTTGCGTATTCCTGATGGCATAGTGTTTGTAAATGGTATTCCTGTTGTTGTTCTTGAATTTAAGAGTGCGGTACAAGAGAATACGACCATAATGGACGCATATAAGCAGCTTACAATCCGTTACCGTAGAGATATTCCGGAGATTTTTAAATACAATGCGTTTGTTGTTATCAGTGACGGAGCAAATAATAAATACGGTTCTTTCTTCAGCCCGTATGATTTCTTCTATGCGTGGAGAAAGATAAACTCAGACGATAAAGAACTGGACGGTATCAATTCTCTTGTAACAATGGTAAAGGGACTTTTCCGAAAAGACCGTTTGCTTGAAGTTATCAAAGATTTTATTTATTTTCCGGATAACTCAGATAAGGATTTGAAGATAGTGTGCCGTTATCCACAGTTCTTTGCGGCAAATAAGTTGTATGAGAATATCAAGGCTCATCTTCGCCCTGAAGGAGATGGTAAAGGTGGTACATACTTTGGAGCGACAGGCTGCGGCAAGAGTTATACAATGCTTTTCCTTACCCGTATGCTGATGAAAAGCAAATACTTTTCTTCCCCGACTATTCTCATTATTACAGACAGAACAGACCTTGACGACCAGCTTTCCAAGCAGTTTGTCGGTTCAAAGAAATATATCGGAGATGAAACTGTTGTAAGCATTGAGTCTCGTGAGAAACTTCGTGAGGAGCTTCAGGGACGAGAGAGTGGCGGTGTTTATCTGACTACCATTCAGAAATTTACAGAGGATTTGCAGCTTCTTACAGACAGAACGAACGTTATTTGTATTTCTGATGAAGCACACAGAAGCCAAATCAATCTCGACCAAAAGGTTAAGATTACAGAGTCAGGTGTTCAGAAAACCTATGGCTTTGCCAAGTATCTGCACGATTCTTTACCAAATGCGACTTATGTTGGATTTACCGGAACTCCGGTTGATGGAACAATCGAAGTCTTTGGCGGTGTTGTAGACGCATATACAATGACGGAAGCTGTTAAGGACGGTATTACAGTTAATCTTGTTTACGATGGTCGTGCAGCTAAAGTTATGCTCAATCAGGACAAGGTAAGACAGATTGAAGAATATTATGCTCAGTGTGAACTTGAGGGGGCAAATGAACATCAAGTAGAAGAAAGTCAGAAAGCAGTTGCCAAAATGGAAGTTATTATTGGCGACCCTGACAGACTTCGTGCTGTTGCGGAGGACTTTATCAAGCATTATGAAACCCGTGTGGCAGAAGGTGCAACCGTAGCAGGAAAAGCAATGTTTGTATGTTCCAACCGAAATATAGCATACGATTTCTATAAGATAGTAAAGGAACTCAGACCGGAATGGACAGAAAAGAAAATTTGTGATGACGGTGTTGTTCTGAGTGAAAAAGATAAAAAAGAGTTGAAGCCAATGGAAAAAATCAAATTGGTTATGACTCGTAATAAAGATGATGAAAAAGACCTCTTTGATATGCTTGGTACAAAAGAGGATAGGAAAGAATTTGACCGTCAGTTCAAGAATCCGAAATCAAACTTTAAGATTGCCATTGTTGTAGATATGTGGCTGACTGGTTTTGATGTGCCGGAGCTTGATACGATTTACATTGATAAGCCTATTCAGCAACATACCCTTATTCAGACGATTTCCCGTGTAAATCGTGTATGCGAGGGCAAAGATAAAGGTTTGATTGTTGATTACATAGGTATTAAGAAAAATATGAATACCGCCCTCAAGAAATATACGAATTTTGAGAGCGAAGAATTTGAAGGTGTGGAGCAGTCTATCACGATTGTAAAAGACCAGTTAGAAGTCCTTGGTCAGATGTTCCATAACTTTAACAGTAGTGATTTCTTTAACGGTTCTCCTACTGAACAGCTTGCCTGTCTGAACCGTGCAGTTGAGTATGTGCAGTTATCTGAAGAACTGGAAAGAAGATTTATGGCAGCAGTCAAGAGAATGAAACAGGCATTTAACCTCTGTAGTTCAAGTGAGAAATTCTCTGATGAAGATAAGGATTATATTCATTTTTATTGTGCTGTCCGTTCTATCCTTTTCAAGTTGACAAAGGGCGACGCACCGGATATTGAGCAGATGAACGCTCGTGTCCGCAAAATGCTTGAGGGTGCAATTCAGTCTGATGGCATTGAGGAATTATTTGAAACCGGAAAGCATATATCGGTTGATATTTTCAGCGATGAATATATGGATAAAATAAATGCTATTCAGTTGCCGAATACGAAAATCAAGATACTTCAAAGACTTCTTTCTCAGGCGATTGACGAGTTTAAGAAAGTCAATAAGATTATGGGTGTGGAATTTGCAGACAGACTCAAGAAAGTTGTTGATGAGTATAATAACCGACGTCGTGATGAAGCATATGCCAACGAAGTCCTTGATGATGTTGCAGAGCAGCTTGCACAGTTGTTGTCTGAACTGAAAATAGAAAAGAACTCCTTCAAGAATATGGGTATAGATTATGAAGAAAAGGCTTTCTATGATATTTTGAAAGCAGTTTCCAAGAAATTTGAGTTTGAATATCCGGACGATAAAATGATTGAATTATCCAAGAGGATAAAGCTGATTGTTGACGATAAGTCACGCTATACCGATTGGTCTGCCCGTGATGATATTAAGGCAAATCTGCAAGTGGATTTAATATTGCTGCTTGATGAGTTCGGCTATCCGCCAGTAACCATTGATGATGTTTACAAGGAAGTTCTTGAACAGGCAGAGAATTTTAAGAAATATGCGAATTAAAGAACTGATTGGAGTAGGAAAAAGTTTTCAGATGATAGAATTAGAAGAGGAAGGAATTGAGTTATGTCAAAATTAAATGTTGACCAGAAAACAATAAAAGATTTATTTCAGAGTAAAAAATCGGACTTTTTAATACCGGATTATCAAAGACCTTATGCGTGGGGCGAAGCTGAATGCAGGACGCTTTGGGACGATATATTTTCTTTTGCTATTCCTGATGAAGGGAAGACAGAATTTGATAGTAATAGCGAGTATTTTCTCGGTCCGATTGTAACTTTTAGAAATGAGGATAAATTAGAGGTTATTGATGGACAGCAGAGATTGACAACTCTTATGCTGCTTTTAAGAGCGTTCTATTCTAAGTTCGGTCATATGCAGGACAAGGCTTCTATATCAACAAAGCAGAATATTGAAAAGTGTTTATGGAAAACTGATGAATTTGGCGAGCCTGATATGTCACAGCTCAAGATAGATTCTGAGGTTGCTACTGATAATGATAAAGAAGAATTTCTTGAAATATTAAGAACAGGAATTGTCAATAAAGAAATGAAAAGCAAATACGCTTGCAACTTCAGATTCTTCCAGAATAATATTGATGAATTTTTGTCCAAATATCCTACTTACTTTGCTTATTTACCTACCCGTATTATGAATAACTGTATTCTCCTTCCGATTGAAGCTGAGTCGCAGGATACAGCGTTGCGTATTTTTTCAACGCTTAATGATAGAGGAAAGCCGCTGTCTGATGCGGATATTTTTAAGGCACAGTTTTATAAGCATTTTTCTAAATTGGGTAAAAAAGAAGAATTTATTGCTCAATGGAAAAAGCTCGAAGAACTTTGCGAGAGAATATTCCACCCGATTTCTGGGACACCGATGGACGAATTGTTTACAAGATATATGTATTTTGTTCGTGCAAAAATGGGAATTGTATCTTCTACAACAGAAGCTTTAAGAAAGTTTTATGAGAAAAACTCGTATGCCCTTTTGAAAGACACTAATACATTAACCGAATTGATTGTATTGGCTGAATTTTGGGAAGATGTTTCCAACCAAGATACCGATAGATTTTCAAATAGAGTTTTGAAGCAATTTTTTGTATTGAACTATGCTCCAAACGGAATGTGGACATATTTTGTATCCGTATATTTTATGCAAAATAAAGATGATGAAGATTTGCTTGATGATGAGAAGTTCTATACATTCTTGCAAAAGATAACTGGATTTATATGGACGTATGCTATTACAAATCCGGGTGTAAATGCCCTTAGAACTCCAGTGTATGCTGAGATGGTAAATATCGTAAATGACAAACCTGTTGAATTTTCAAAATACAAATTCGATGCGGATACCATAAGAAGTATGTTTGATAATTTCAGCTTCAATAATGCACGTCCAATTACAAAAGCAATGATAGCTTGGTGGGCATATCAGAATGATAAACAGCCACTACTTTCACTTGAAACTACTTTTGAGATTGAACATATTTATGCTCGGAATAGGAACGAGAAAGAAAATTCATTAACAGATACTCGAAATGTAGAGTCATTGGGCAATAAAGCATTACTTGAGAAAAGAATCAACATTCGTGCTTCTGATTATCGTTTTACGGATAAGAAGAAGTATTATGAGGGATTTACAAACAGTAAAGGTCAGGTGAAAGAGGGAACAGGTGTTGTTGAACTTCTTGACCTAACGGCTACATCGGCTGATTTTACCGAGAAAGATATTATTGACCGATATAAAAAGATGATTGATTGCTTTATCAATTACTTGCAGAAAAACAGTTTGATTAAATAGTATTTTAGAAAGGTCGGGCTATGGAAACAAAGCCAAGAATTTTATACCTACAAAAGATTTTACTGGAAAGAACCGATGAAGAAAATCCTCTTTCCACAACACAGTTAATCAATATATTGAATGATGAATACGGAATATCTGCACATAGAACAACGGTTACGAAAGATATTGCTGCACTTCAGGAGTTTGGAATGGATATTGTTACTATCCATTCTACCCAGAGCAAATACTTTGTAGCAAGTCGTAAGTTTGAATTGCCGGAACTGAAACTGCTGATAGATGCAGTGGAGTCATCGAAGTTTATTACAAAGAAGAAAAGCGAAATTCTGATTGAAAAGATACATACGATGACCAGTCCGGGGCAGGTGGCAAAGCTGAAGCGTAATAACTATGTGGTCAATCGAATTAAGCCGGATAATGAGCAGATATATTACATCATTGACGCTATAAACGATGCCATCAATGCAGGCAAGCAGATTTCTTTCCAGTATTATGATTATACCGGATTAAAGAAAAAAGTTCTGAAGAATAAGGGCGAAATTTATAAGCTGAGTCCGTATAAACTTCTCTGGTGTGGGGACTATTATTATGTTCTCGGATATTCCGAGAAGAAAAGTAAGGTTATCAATTTCAGAGTAGACCGTATTGCTTCAAAACCCGAGATACTGGATAAGGACATTATTCCTATGCCCGATGATTTTGATATTGAGAATTACACAAAGAAAGTATTCTTTATGTTCTCAGGAGAGAAAGTTCTTGTGGATTTACGGTGTGATAACAGTCTGATGAAAACAATGGTTGACCGTTTTGGAGAAGATGTGACAACTCTTGCGTATGATATGACTTCTTTCAGAGTACAGACAGAAGTATCAGCCAGTCCTACTTTTTTCGGTTGGGTGTTTGGTTTCAATGGTAAGGTACAGATACTTGCACCGGAAAGTGTGAAGGAACAGTATAGACAGATGATTGCACAAGCCGATGAGGGGATGCAGGAAAGTGAATAGTGCAGATTTGAATTTGTGCAGACGGTCTGCACAAATTAGGTAAGATTGAATTATAAGACTATGAAGCGAGGTAGTAGATATGGAAAAAGACCCGTTTAAGGAATATTTGAGGGAGTCTGAACCGGATAAAGCTCATAAGGGGTATGCTTGGAGTACAGCAATCGGACTTCAGGCGGTGGACGGACTCAAACCATCTAAATATTTGATTGATACTGCCATTCAGAATATTGAAGGCAAAATCACGATGAAGGAAGCACAGAGCCTTATCGACAGCTACTATGAGGAAAGACCTGTCCATTTGTCTGATGACGAGCGTACTGAAGAAGCTGATAAGGTTTCTTCCCGTATTGCTGAAATTCTTTCTGAAACAGCGTTCTCATTTTCTCCGAATGAGTATATCTCTATCCACCGCAAACTCTTTCAGGGGATTTATAAACACGCCGGAAAGATTCGAGATTACAACATTACAAAGAAAGAATGGGTGCTTGATGGAGCAACCGTTATGTACGGTAGTGCGTCCGAACTGAGAGCTACACTTGAATACGATTTTTCGCAGGAGAAAGATTTTAGCTACAAAGGACTTTCAATGGATGAGATTATCCATCATCTTGCGGTATTTGTTTCAAGGTTATGGCAAATCCATATTTTCGGGGAAGGCAATACGAGAACAACGGCAGTGTTCTTCATCAAATATTTAAGGACGCTTGGGTTTTCTGCAACCAATGATATTTTTGCAGAAAATGCGTGGTATTTCAGAAATGCACTTGTCCGTGCAAACTATACGAACTTGCAAAAAGGTATTCACGAAACAACAGAGTATCTGGAAGCATTTCTCAGGAATCTGCTTTTGAACGAGAAAAATGAGCTTCATAATCGAAATCTTCATATAAGTGGACTTTTGAACGAAGAAAAAGTGGACATTGGGGATACAAAAGTGGATATTGAGAATGAAAAAGTGGACATTCAAGATGAAAAAGTGGATATTGAAAGTGTACTTTCCGAAAAAGGTAGTGATTTCTCGGTAAAAACGACGATTCATATCCATAGACTTTTTGAAAAGTTTGGTTTCGATGAGGTGTTTGGAAGAAGTGCAGTTATGGAACTTCTTGAGCTGAAAGGTTCAGGTGCTTCAAAACTTCTTTCCAATTTGGTGCAGGCAGATATTATTGAGCCAGTATCCGGTCACGGAAAAGGAAAATATAAATTCAAGAAGTAGTGTATATCTTATCTGAAGTTTTATAAGATTTTTCTTGAAATTGTCGACACAGCGTGTAGACAATCCGATGTTTTATTTTCAGCAGAAGAAAAGAGAGAAAAGGAACAGAATAGAAATTGTGCAGACGGTCTGCACAAATTGTAGGATAAAAGTTCATAGAATAAAAAAGCCTTTATAGGCTGTAATTTTCAATGGAAATATTGAAAGATACTGAGGTGTTAGCAAATTGCGACACCTCTTTTCTTTTGCGAAAAACCTACTTGAAAAATTTTTCGTATCAGGTATAATAAAACTATCGAAAGCAAACTGCTTCCGATAGAAAAGAAAGCGAGGTGCAGGTATGAGAAGCAAGAGTCCTGAACTTATGAGTGAGATAAAAAAGTATATCGAGGATTATTACCTGCAAAACAGACAATCCCCATCGACTACAAAGATTGCTGAAGCTGTTGGCATTGCCAGAGGTACAGCATACAAATACTTAGTAGAGATGGCTGAGAAGAATATGATTGAGTACGACGGGCAGGAGATTCGTACCAATGTGACCCGTAAGTACAGTGGCGAACAGACACAGACACCGATTGTAGGTTCTATTCCTTGTGGCAGTCCTCAGTATGAGGAAGAAAATATTGAAGAATATGTATCACTTCCTACTGCTATTTTCGGCAAAGGAGATTTCTTCATATTAAGAGCAAGCGGTCAGTCTATGATTGAAGCAGGGATTGATGACGGCGACCTTGTGGTTGTTAAAAAGCAGGTAGAAGCCAAAGAGGGCGATATAGTAGTTGCCCTTGTGGATAATCAGAATACATTGAAACGCTACTTCCGAGATGATGAGAATAAGAAAATCATTCTCCATCCGGAAAACAAGAAGATGAAAGACATCATTGTAGATGAGTGCTGCATTCAGGGTGTGGCTTGTCACATCATCAAAGAACTATAACAGAGGACAGACGAATGAGAACACTTGAAGGAATTCGCTATCTAATCAATTTGGATAGTGCGGAAATACAACAGAACTTTGCCGGAGGAGTTGCACCGCCGGACAAGGTGGAGTCGGAGGTGGACACAACTTGAGTATTTATATGTCAAGAGCCGAGTTGGAAGAAATCAGCGAAGGCTTGATAACAGCTTATACTAATAAGTTTAGCAATCGAGTGATTCAATCTATCGACATAGAACATTTCATTACAGAATTTCTTATGTTACGAATTGAATACGCTTCTTTCGCAGAAGATGATGCAGGCAGGATTGGCTTTCTGGCAGATGGAGCAACACCACTGCTGGTACATCAGGACGGAAAAATTATTCCCTTTGTTTTCCCGAAAGATACCATCGTACTTGATAAATTTCTTCTTGCTGAAAAGGAGCAGGGACGTCGCAGGTTTACAATGGCACACGAAGCGTCACATCATATCTTGAGTAAGATGTATGCAATGCCGAGTGAAGGACGCTTTCATGCAGAGTATGACAGTGAGCGTAGTTATTCCAAAGAGGAACTGGCTCAGATGTTTGCGTCTGTTGAATGGCAGGCAGATACAATGGGAGCTTCGCTTCTTATGCCGAGAAGAATTATTGAAAATGCCTTGGCGAAATATAATCAGTCAAATCCGATAAAAGTTTATGGCGATAATACCATTACTTCAAAGGATAAAGCAGTTATCCGTAGAATGGCAGCTTATATCGGAGTATCTTATACAGCCTTGGTTATCAGATTGAGAGATATGGGACTATTTGAGTATCACAATATCCTTGAGTACATTTCCAATGAGCTAAATCTGGGAGGTGTTTCACAATGAGGTTACAGACTCAGGTAGCACCTGAAATACAAAAGAGATTGCTTCTGTCAAGAGTAGAAGCAGAAAGTCTGAAAGAGCGAGATATTCTCTGCCCGACTTGTGGGTTCAGGATACAGAGAGTTTTTTCAGACGCAACCGGACATTTGAGTGTGAAGTGTCAGAAATGCAAGAATGTCCATATCTTAAATCTCGCTTACTTCCGCAGAATCCGCAGGAACGGATATGGCAGGAATTGCAGGTGATGAAGATTACAAGTAAATATCGTAACGATTTCTAATCGAGTAAGCGGAGATAAGCAATTTATTTGCTAAACTACCAAGCACCGTACGAAGCCGGATAAGTGAAGAATAGAAGTATTCTTTGCTGTCCAGATTCGACGGTGCTTTTTTTGTTGCTGTTTTATTCGATTATGCTTCGTGCAGTATTAGGTCTTTTCCCTTACTTGGGAAAGGACTTTTATGTTTTATAACGCATGGCAGTGCCAGATAGCTGAGTACCCGTAATCTCCGAATTTTGAAACTTATCAATTTTTCAAAATTCAAAGGAGATTACGAAAATGACAAACAAACTTACATTAGCAGAACAAGAAGAATTATTTGCAAAGGATTGTAAACTGATAAACCTTAAATACGAATATAACGGTTATACCGGAGATGAGAAATGGGCAATTATTACGGAATTATCTGTAAAAGAGCTTTGGGAGAAGTATCCCCTTGTTATAGAAAGATATTCTCCGTTTGTACATCTTTCCATTGCTCAGGGAGAGGTAATTGACGATGCGAACCGAAATGAGGACAAGTATGCAAAGAGAAGCAGTCGCACACTTGACTGCTATGGATATGACGATGAAATGTCCTCACAGTTCCATAAAGAACTTGCCATTATGTTTGACGACCCGTTTGAAAGAGCAGAGGAAGAAAGGCTTGAACTGGAAAGAGAAGAATTGCGTCAGTGTGAAATCAGGAAAGCAAGGATAGCACTTTCAATGTTGCAGCCACTTCAAAGGGAACGCCTTATGAAGAATGTGTGCTGCGGTCTGAGTTCCAGAGCAATTGCAAAGCAGGAGGGCGTATATTACAGCTCCGTGGATAAGTCCATTGCTGCGGCAAAGAAAAACTTTATCAAATTTTATGAAAATCTCTGATTTTGGGTGTGCATTTCAGACCCCTTTGTCCAAATGAGTGAAGGGGTTATTTCATTCCGGATACGAATGACACTTTAAAAATTAGATTCTTGTGAGGTTATGTGTATGAAAGAAAAAATGATTTGTCGTGGGGATTTATTCTACTATGACTTTGGAGATAACAGTGGTTCAGTACAAAGCGGAGAGCGTCCGGTGCTTGTCGTTCAGGCGGACGATTATAACCAGAATGCTCCGACGATTATTGTTGCAGCGGTTACAAGTGTAATCAAGAAAAGATATTTGCCATCGCACATTATTCTCGGCGAGGAGTTTGGACTGAAGAAACCGTCAATGGTTCTTCTGGAGCAGATACGGACAGTCAATAGAGAGGATTTGCGTGAATACATAGGTACGGTAGATGATGATAAACTTTTCAGGCAGATAAACGCAACTTTGAAAAAGACTTTTGGACTTTGGGTTTACAAGCCGGAGGGAAAAGAAAATATTCGCTGCCTATGTCCGAAGTGCCTGAATGATTACATTCACAATCCGGACTATATCGTAAGGCGACTCGACCCATTTGCAAAGCGAAAAGACAGATGTGATAAGTGTGATGGGGATGGTTGGGATTATGTTGTTACCGACAGATATTCATCAAAGAAAGAAAAGAGGTGCAAGAATGTCTAATAGCAGCGTAAAGAAGCAGAGTTATAATGTACCGCTTTGGCATAAGCCTAATTTGTCGATTGAAGAAGCATCTATATATTCCAATATTGGAACAGGAAAACTTTATGAAATGACGGAAAAGCAAGATTGCCCGTTTGTACTTTGGATAGGAAGCCGCCGAATGATAAAGCGAAAAATTTTTGAGGAATATATTGCAAATCAGTATTCAATTTAATGGAAAAGTCAAATTTGCGATGAACAAATTCGCATCGTTGGCTCAGTATAGATTTTTGAGTATGCTGTAACCACGCAAAGGAGGTTACAGCATATGAACAACGAAAAAGATGAAACAATCTATAATGTCCCACTTTGGGAAAAAGTAATGCTTACAATTGATGAAGCCGCTGCTTATACAGGTGTTGGAAGCAGGAAAATCAGACAGCTTACTGATAATGAAAGATGTCCGTTCGTTTTATGGAATGGCTCAAAGCGACTTATCAAGAGAGAAGAATTTGTTGAATTTATAAAAAAACAGTATTCGATATGAGGAGGTATTATTGTGAGTAATCCAGTAAAAAAAGAAAGATTAGAAGTACCGATATGGCATAAGCCGTATCTGACCATTGATGAAGCTACTGCCTATACTGGCATTGGCAGAGAAAAACTTCGTGAAATGACAAGGTTTGCTGACTGTCCATTTGTGTTATGGGTGGGAAAACGCCGAATGATAAAGAGAGAATTGTTTGATGAGTACATTGAAAAAATGTATGAGATTTAGGAGGTGGAACGATGAATGTGGATTTTGCAGATAAAGAAATGATTGCTTATCGGGAAAGCCTTATAGAAAAGAAAAAAGAGCAGCCATTTTGGAAAAAGAAATGTTTGTCGGTAAATGAAACAGCCGCTTATACAGGTATCGGAAGGGGAAAAATACGAGAGCTGATGAAAAGGAAAGACTGCAATTTTATGACGACAGACGGTTATCAGGTGTATGTCATCATCGACAAATTTGTGGATTTTTTAAATAGCAGGAATGAAATATAGGAGGAACAGCCGTGGCAAGACCAAAACGAAAAGATAAAACAAGGACAGTTCTTCGCACGGGAGAACTTCAAAGAAGTGATGGAAGTTATCAGTACAGTTGGACTGATGAAAACCATAAAAGAAGATATGTCTATTCAAAAACGCTTGAAGCACTCAGGATTAAAGAGGAAGCGATTGAGAAAGACAAAAGTGATGGCATAAAAGCGGAAGCACGATATGTTACACTCGATGATTTATATGAGTTGTGGAAAGACCTGAAGAGAGGATTGAAAAACAACACTTTTGAGAATTACAAATATATTTATGAAACCTTTGTACGTCGGCAAATCGGTTCTAAGAGAGTTTCAACATTTTTGAAATCAGATATTAAGAGATTTTATAATTATCTGGTTGATGAGCGAGGATTGAAGCCAGCAACGGTTGATGGTGTCCACAACATTCTTCATCAGATATTTGATATGGCGGTTGATGATAACTATATCAGAAACAATCCGACAAATAATGTTTTAAGAGAATTGAAAAAAGCTCATTGCTTCAAGACAGAGAAACGCAGGGGACTTACTCGACCTGAGCAGGAATTGTTTATGGATTATCTGAAGAACTCTAATACAGCAGTGTATTGGTATCCGGTGTTTGCAGTAATGCTAGGAACGGGGTTAAGAGTTGGAGAAGTTACCGGACTCAGATGGTGTGATATTGATTTGGAAGATGGGATTATAGATGTTAATCACACGTTGGTTTATTATGACCACAGAACTTCTGAAGGAAAAAAGGGCTGCTATTTCAATGTGAATACTCCAAAGACAGAAGCTGGAAATAGACAAGTTCCGATGCTCGATTTTGTTAAAGAAGCATTTGTTATGGAAAAAGAAAGACAAGAACTGCTAGGGGTTCACTGCGAAGCAACCATAGATGGATATACAGATTTTATATTTCTCAATCGCTTCGGACAGCCACAACATCAATCGACTTTGAATAAGGCAATCCGACGCATAATCCGTGATTGCAACGATGAGCAGTTTTTGAAAACAGAAAATCCAGAAGTGCTTTTACCGCATTTTAGTTGTCATTCGCTCAGACATACATTTACAACGAGAATGTGTGAAGCAGGTGTAAATATAAAAGTTATTCAGGATACACTCGGACATAAGGATATAACAACAACCTTAAATATCTATACTGATGTAACAAAGGAACTAAAAAGAACCGAGTTTGATGGACTGGATAAATATTTTAATAATTCAATAGCGTAGGAAAAAGTGGCGTACTTTAAAATGAAAATTGGTACGCTGCTTTTTTTGGTCTGATTGACTTATTCAATAATAAAGATTATAATTTAGTAAGCAATCCGATTGAAGAATCCATTCTCTCAATCGGGATTTACATCAAATACATCAAATAATACAACTACTTATGCGGAAAGCAATTAATTTTAAAGGTAAACAAGGCTTTTTATCTGGTTGTAAACAGCAAAGTAGGGAGTTGCTCAGGGATATGAGTGGTTTCAGAACTGCGTCGGAGGAAGTCCCGACAATGAAGTCCTTAGATGGTGTAAATAAGAAAAATGATGTAAATAATACAG